>JAFQKL010000186.1 GCA_017396965.1 Clostridia bacterium | reverse complement strand
GGTAGAGTCCGAGCTGACGCGGACATAGGCGGCAACGCGGAGTTTGCAGGTCTCCGGCGGCGCGGTGGGTTCGATGAGGATGATGCGTTTCTCTGTGTTCACGGGTCTCCCCTCCCTTCTCAGCAACATACAATACCACATCTTGTGGTGCAAAGCTACGGTTACTGCGGAGAAATACTATACAAAGATCAGCGAGGAAATTTGATGGTTGCGCCGAGGTCTGCGGCGATGCGGTCTTCCATCCGCTTGACCTCTTCCCTGCTGAAGCCGCGCTCAGCGAGGTGGCGCATCATGAGGCGGATGATGCAGAGGTTGATGTTGGCGCGGGTGGTGGTGGCGGAGTCGCTCGGTGTGGAATCGTAGTGGATGGATGTTGACTTTGTAACGATGATATTCACGGTTTTCTCCTCCTGTAATAATAATGTTTTTCTTTCTGTTGGACGGTCAGGTTTTGGACTTTGTCCTTCACTGAAATCAGCTCTGCCGGCATCAGTCAAACAGCAGTTCCGCTGATGTCGACACAGATGACCTCAGATTGTCGATCTGATTTGTACGATCAAGCGGGGGCCACTGCAGGGCGCAGCGGCCCCCGCTTCTGACATTGGTTTCTGTTGCAACGCCTTAATCCCACTGGCGTGGTACACCGGACTCTCACCCCCGAGGATCGCTCGAGCCGCCCCCATGGCCTGATCCGCTGACGCGGGACTGTGGCTGGACGGGATGTGTCTGCGCGAAAGGTCGTGGCGAGACAGCTTGCCAGGCTGCTTTGGGATGGATGAGTGTCGCTTTGCACCTTATTTGGCCTCATGGATGCGGGGCAGCTGCCCCGCACAGGTGGTCCTGGCGCATCCTCCGCATCGCTCGCTTGTCGGCAGACGTTTTCAGACGTTTTTTGACCGCCGGAGGGCGGTGTTTGTCAAGGGACTGAAGGGGAGTCTGAGGATTTACCCCTTCACCCTCTTATTGCGAACTTTTTTCACGCTTGACAACCAGGAGATACAACTTTTCGAGAATTTTCTTTTTCCGCTTGTTGACGGCGTTCTGAGAAATGCCCAGCCTCCTGGCCAACTCACGCTCTGTGGCAGGCGGGTCGGCAAGGTAGAGAGCGTGGATCAGGAGAACGCTCTGCTCGTCCAGCTGCTTAAGCGCAGCACAGAGAGCCTCCAGCGAAAGCCGCCTAATCACCTCGGCCTCCACATCCTGTGTCTCATCAGCGATTCCCTGCTCGAGGGATTGTCCTTCTTTGACGGCCGGCAAATGAAGCGGAACTGTCAGGAACCCCTGCTCTGCCTTTCGCAGATAACGCTGCCTGTCGATCTCGGCGCGGTGCTGCTTAAGCTGCTCCGCTGAACACTCCAGCACAACATCCCCAAGATCCATGAAATGTCTCCCCTTGTTCTCAGGTGCTGAGACAAACGCATAGAACTCCCGTCCCGTCATCTCGACCCACTCTTTCGTGGTCTCAAATGTGGTTGGATCTTTCTTCCTGAAATACCGCTTTTTCACTGAGGTTTCCTCCTTCTTACATTTGTGGGGTGGAGCAAATGTCAGAAGCGGAGGCGCGCGGGGACGAGGGAAAAGCAGATGGTTACTGGTCGAAACCGTTGCCGCGTGGTCAACAGTCCGACCGCTTACCGCGCCGCACAGCCCGGATTTGAGCAAAAAAATCCGGGCAGCGCAAGCGCGGGGACTCAGAGTCCTCCGGGTGGCTTGTTCTGTCCGGTGGTGGCGTTATTTAGAAGTTATTGATGGGCAAGGCACTCATGGCGCAGAGGTACAGACGCAGCGTTGCGAGCTGTTCTCCCCTGCTGCGGTACGGCTTCGCGGTTGAGGTTGACGCGGGCTGTCTGTGCAGCCGAAGATGTCGCATTGTCATGGATTTTGGCTCCCTTCTCTGTTTTGGATGCCATCCATGATATCACAAGTCGTTCGAACCCCCGACCGAATGTTTCTTCGAATTCGAGGAAGATCATTCGAATTTTGTTCGATTGTCACATCTTGAAATTCGGAAATCTGCATGATATGATAATTTCATTCAAGCAGAGAGGAGTGACGGCGATGTTTTTGGCCCGTGAGACGAAACAGTATCTGTTTCCTGACGGTACCATCCTAAGGATCAACCGGGAGGGCACGGCGTTTCTTGTCCACGTGGATGGGCAGACGGAGATTCTCAATGAGAAGCGGTCGAGATTCCTCGCCTGTCTTTCCGACGCAAAACAAAAATACGCCTCGTACAGCGAACTGAACGAGGCGTATGACGCGGAGTTTCTCCCGGAACTTGAGATCAAGAAAAAAGTGCAGGATTTTAAGAACAATCTGAAAAAGCATCATCCGGTGTTTCGGCAAAGGGTTGAGGTTGACGGGAAGCTCAGAGAGGTGATCGAGCAGGTTCGGTCGGGTTATCGTCTGAATTGTGAGGAGATTCCTCATGCGGAGCCGGCGGAGGATGCTGTCGTTCGCAATCTGCGGCTGAGAGATGATCGCGAGAGCTTTGCGCAGAGCGGGAATGTCCTTCTGGCCTCCCGTGGGGAGATTGAACAGCGGTTTACACTGGAGCACAGCTTTGGCTGCGAGATCATCCGTTGGGTCCGGGAGCAGAAGGCCGGTTTTGTTGACTACACTGCATACCAGGGGCCCCAGCCGGTCAAGGAGATCTTCTTCTTCGGCGGTGCGGGGGTGACGCTGTTCGAACCGGCGTACAGCGCCGAAGTGCAGTACCGCGACCGCCTGGCCGTGCAGGTCCCGGAGCTGCTGAAGGTGTTTCTCGTCGACCCGGCGTTTTTTCTCGATGTCATTTTGACAGAGCCGGGATCTCCCGGGGCGGTTGACGGGATTCGGTTTCATCGGTTGGGGAATGAGAAGTTTGCCGGCAGTCCAGGGACGACCTTTACCGCGTCGGTCACCGAGCTGGATGATCTGCTCCGGGATCGTCGATCTGCGTATTCCCTGGCAAAGTCGGAATATCGGCTCAGCATCCGCCTCACTGAAATGGCGATTCCTTATGCCGTGCTTGGGGTGCGGTATAAGCCGGAGTATAAGGAGGCCTGGGGGTTTGAGGACTATGTCAAAGTCGATCTCTATTCCGAGAACATCACCCACCCCAAGACGAGGCCCAGCATGGTGATTTTTGAGGGGCGGAACAAGGCGATGTTTGACTTCTTCTCCGAGAAGTTCATGTCGTCAAAACACGATCAGTTTTCGAGGGATTTGGACAGTTACAGCGAAGAGCTGAAGGCGGAGTGGCGGCGGGAGTGGGAGGAGTTTAAGAGGAGGATGCCGAGGAAGTGAGGCTTGAGAGCACGGGCCTTTTCAGTCAAAGGACATTTTTCACGGACAGCCACACATAAACAAATCCCGGAACCTTGCCTGTAAAGCGGTTTCCGGGATTTTAATTTTGTGGATTGTAGGTTGGCTTGAAAAACAAATCCATGCACTACTCTTCCCCGTGTTATCGCACGGGGATTTTCTATTCCTCCGTGCTCTGCTATCGTGAAACTCTCCCCACGACAGGCTGTTCTCGGCGGCCATATATACAAGGACCGTGCGGTCGTACCTGATGTCGTTCTCTGAATTAAACAAACGGCACGATGCCATACTTAGAAGTATAGACAT
>JAFQKL010000185.1 GCA_017396965.1 Clostridia bacterium | reverse complement strand
GCCTGCGGCTGACAGCACCCCCGCGGAGGGGGCCGATGGAGCGGTGTTCCACCCTGCCGCACGGATTCAAAGCAAAAGGCCCATCCCAACGCTCCGGCTGCGCAGCCGTCAGGCGCTGCAGGAGTTTGAGGCCCTTCGTCAGGAGGTCTGCATCAGATCGGCACGGTAAGCCGGCGCGATCTCCTCCAGTGTCGCTCCGTCAAAGAAGTAGAGATCGAGGATGAGGTCGGCCTCCAGGTTGTCGCGGGCGATCTGCGGCATGGTGGTGTGGCGGTAGGCGGAGAGATTGCCGCTGCGGTTGTCGCAGTAGACCAGGATGGTGCATCTGCTCTTCTTCCCGTTGCCGCCCCGGTGCCAGCTGCCGGAGACATGGAGGTCGGTGTCCCCCACGAGATCCATTCCTTCATGGCGCAGGCGGGTGTGGAAGAGGACGCCGTCGAACACCGACCAGCAGAGTTCGCCGTCGCTTTCCCGCTCATAGAACACCGCCGTCGCCCTGCCTTCGCTGACCACACGGAGCAGGCGGACGGGGGAGCCGTTGCGGGCCTGCAGAAAGCCGGCGATCTCCTCCTCCCCGGTGCCGCAGGTTTGGCGCGTCAGCCACACCGCCCCGCTGCCGCCCCACACGAGGAGGCACAGGGCGAGTAAACACAGCGCCGGGGTGCGAAACCGCCCTTGCCGCCACCGTCTCCAACGCTCTTCCGCTCCCTGACAAAGCCCTTTGATCGCCTTCCCCATGGTGAGCTCCCTTCCGCTGTTGTGCCTTCCATGAAAACAGCCGCCGGCAGCTGCCGGCGGCTGTTTTGCTCCGTTTCGTTCTTCCGGCTGAGAATCAGTTCACAAGCCCCGCAATCCACTCGGCAATCGCCTTCGAAACGGCGATGCGCTTGTCATTGTACGAGTGGTCGGTGTTGTAGTTCTCATACCGCAGCTTGACGCCGCCGGCGAGGGCGGCCTCCTTGAAGGGGGTGATGTGCAGATCCATCGTCGAGGCGTCGTCCTTGTCAAAGCCGAACAGCAGCACGTCCTTGCCGGCAAGCTTCGGCACCTGGGCGTCGAACAGCCACTCCGCGCTGTGGGCGGCGAGGTCGTCGAGCAGGACGTCGTTGTGGGCGAGCTTCAGCTCGGGCAGGGGCTGGCCCATGACGGCCTTGTAGGCGTGGGCGCTGTCGGGATCGGCCTGGGCGGTCTGGTAGGCCTTGCCGAAATCATAGGGGGCGATGCCGCAGACGCCGCGCAGATCGTCGCGCGCCGCGCCGGTGAGCAGCGAGGCGAAGCCGCCCATGCTGTGGCCGACGAGGAAGATGTTGTCGGTGTCAATGCGGTACTGCTCCGCCACCTCGGGGGTCTTGAAGTACTCGACCACGGCGTGCGGATCCTCCAGCACATGGGTGAAGGAGAAGTCGCCCGGGCTGCCCCAGGCGCCGCGATAGTGGAAGAAGGCCACGTTGCAGCCCGCCTGACGCAGCGCCTGCGCCACATCGAGGTTGCGCTCGGTTCCGGGGAAGCCGTGGAGGATGATGACCAGCGGATGCTTGCCGGGGCCCGCGGGGGTCATCAGCAGGCCATTGACCAGCACGCCGCCGCTGGGATAGGGCAGGCTGTACATATAAGGCTCATAGCCGGGTTCGACATCGACGGGATCGGTGAAAATCTTGTTGGGATCGACGATCATGGGTTTCATTCCTTTCCGTTATATTATATCCAGATTCTCCTCTTTGCTATATGGATTGCTCACGATAAGTGGTCCACAGGCCCTGCTTACGACAA
Source organism: Clostridia bacterium (assembly GCA_017396965.1). Lineage (GTDB taxonomy): Bacteria > Bacillota > Clostridia > Oscillospirales > Feifaniaceae > Galloscillospira. The sequence goes on along the minus strand of JAFQKL010000185.1, from coordinate 3,800 downwards.
GCGGTTCACAGGCCCTGCTCACGCGGCGGGCGCGGTGCAGGGGCAGCCGTCAAGGACGGAGTTCCCCGTTCAGGCCGCCCGGCGGACACGGCGCAGGCCGTCCGGCGGTTCAGACGGCCGGGCGCGGCGGGGTCAGTGCGGCGGGCGGGATGCAGGTATCTTGACACGGGCCGGGGATTGCGCAACGGGGTTGCTGTGCCAACCCCGACAACGCGGGGCCGGGCGCGGCTCACAGCCAGGCGGAGGGGTCCTCCTCCTTCTTGCGGAAGAGGCTGCGCAGGCGGCCGATGGGCAGGTGGGGTTTGGTCATGTCCTGATCGCAGCGGGAGCAGAAGCGGTGGGTGGTGTCGGTGGCGAAGCCGCAGCGGGGGCAGTAGCAGGCGGTGATCTTGAGGTTCTGGTAATTGCCGGTGTCCGGATTGTAGGCCGGGGCGGCGACGTGGCTGTGGCCGTGGCGGGCGGGTTCGTCGTCGCGGGGATGCGGCGGGGTTTCTTTTTGGAGCCGCCGTCGAGGGTGGAGAGGCCGCGGTTTTGCCGCATCTCCTTTTTCTTCTTCCCGCTCCAGGTCAGCGCCAGACCGAGGATGATAAAGGCCGCCAGCTGGGGCGCCACGAACATCAGCAGCACCGCCGGCACAATCAGCTTGGCGCCCATCCCATCCTTCTTATCCCTCTCCGTCATGAAAAATCCTCCTTAATGAAACGGTGTTGTGTTCCCTTTCATTATACCAAAATCCCCCGCTCATTTCAACCTGGCAGCCATCCAAACCGGCGCCCGTCAGCCGGACGGCTCCTCCTTTGTGCGCAGCTGCCGACGCATCGAGTCAATCAGCAGCCGGGATGCCTCGCGGGCGGCGCGGTCGCACGCCTCCTCCGGCTCCGCGGCCTCGTTCAGCCGGTCGGCGCATCGGTCCAGCGTGGCGAGCAGCGGCTCGCGGAAGTCCGGCTCCGCGGGCTTTGCTGTTTTAGGGGACTGCTTCTCTGTCGGCACATCCGCCGCCTCCTTTCCCTTGAGTCTGCTGTTTGGGACACCGCGTCTTTCCGCTCAGTCCTTGAGATAGCGGTCCATCCAGCCGAGAATCTCCTCCATCCGCTTGATTCTGCCCTTGGGACGGCCGGAGCGGGAGAGCTCGTGTGTCTCATCATGGAACAGTACCATCCGCGAGGGGACGCCGCGCACCTTGAGGGCGGTGAGCATCGAAAGGCCGTCCGGCATCGGGCAGCGGTAGTCGGCATCGGCATGGATGATGAGGGTGGGGGTTTTGAAGTTGTCGGCGTACTTCAGGGGCGAGTGCCACCAGAGCTTGTCGACATCGAGGGCGGTGGTGGAGCCCTGGTTGTCGGGGGTGAAGGAGACGCCGATGTCGGCGGTATGCTCAAAGGCGGTCCAGTTGCTGATCGAGCGCTGGGTGGCGGCGACGGCGAAGCGGTCGGTGTGGCCGATGATCCAGTTGGTCATGAAGCCGCCGTAGCTGCCGCCGGTGACGCCGACGCGGGCGGGGTCGATATCGGGGTACTTCTTCAACATCTCATCGGTGAACTCCATGAGATTGTCGTAGTCGACGGTGCCGTACTTGCCGTTGATGAAGCCGAACTCGTTGCCTCTGCCGTCGCTGCCTCTGGGGTTGCTAAACAGCACAAAGTATCCGGCATTGGCCCAGACCTGCATCTCGTGGTGGAACACCTCGCCGAAGACGGTGCGCGGGCCGCCGTGGATGTGGAGAATCGCGGGGTACTTCTGCCCGGCGACGTAGCCGGCGGGCTTCAGCGCCCAGCCGTGGATCTCAAAGCCGTCGGAGGCGGTGAAGGTGTGCGGCTCGGGGGTGGAGACGGTGTGCGACGCGGTCCACTCGTCGTTGAAATGGGTGACCTGCTCGCCGTAGAGGTAGAGCTCGGCCAGCTTGTCGCCATAGAGGCCGCAATAGAGCAGACCGCCGGCCTCGGGGCTGCTCGCGACATCGAAGCTGTCGCAGGAGCCGTCCGGGGTGAGCAGTTCGGAGAGGGTGCCCTCGCGGTCGATGCAGCGCAGGTAGGCGTGGTCGTTGACGGTGGTGACGAAGTAGCAGCGGCTATGGACGCAGCGCAGGGTCTTTCCGCCGCCGAGGCGGGCGTCGGAGCCGACGCTGCCGGAGCCGATCGAGGCCTCGTAGGGGGCGAGGAGGGTGAGGGTGCCGGTGGCGAGGTCGAGGGTATAGAAATCGTGGTAGCGGTTGTTGCCGTAGTCGCGGTTGTCGGAGGCGGCGACGAGGGCGGACGTCTCATCCCAGAGGTCGAAGGCGCCGGTGCGGATGGTGCCGGGGGCGATCAGCTCGCGGGTTTCGCCGCTGGCGGCGTGGTAGAGGTAGAAACCGTCGTAGAGGGCGGGCTTTTTGAAGTCGCGCCATTCAAGGCCCTTATAGAGCAGGGTTTCGCCGCGGACGGCGAGGGCGGTGGTGTCGAACCACTCGGAGGTGAGGGGGGTGAGGGTGTCGGTGGAGCGGGTGTAGAGGTAGAGACGGCTGCGCTTGCCATTGGTGAAGCCCTTGCCGTTGAACCAAAAGGGGGCTTCGTCCAGCACCTCCCAGTCGGCCTCCTTGTCCTTGGGGGCGTTTTCCTGGGTGGCGGTGATGACGTAGCGGTCACCGTCGAGGACGGTGAGCTTGGTGGCCTTGAGCTTTAGGGTGAAGGCAAGGGTGGCCTCGCCGCCTCTTGGGTCGATCTGATACCAGGCGGTGAGCGGCTCGTCCTTGGCCTTCTTTTTGAGGCTCTCCTCGCGCAGGGCGGGGAAGAGCAGGGTGCCGTCCGGCAGCCAGGCGTAGTCCTTGACATCGCCACCGGCGGTCAGCTGACGTGCCGCCTTGCTCTCGACATCCAGCAGCCAGAGGTCGGAGCGGTAGCGGTTCTCCTCGAGGGAGGCCTGCTGCACGAGGAAGGCGGCGCTGCGCTGGTCGGGCGCGAATTCGGGGGCGCTGACGAAACGGAAGTCCAAGAAGCTGTTGATTTCGATCTTTTTCATGTTTTCCTCCCTTTTTTGACTGATTTTTTTCATTTTACGGGTTTATTGATAGCATTACCATATCACAAACCGTGGAAAAAGGCAAGGGGCGACGGGCCTGCGCGGGGGTTATGGTGGGATTTGGTGGTTTTGACGGATTGTTGCTTTGATTTTTGTGCAGTATTTTTCATTGTCGTTCTTGACTTTCGGGGGCAAAGGTGATATAGTATTAGATACAGATAGCGCGGGGTAGAGCAGTTGGTAGCTCGTCGGGCTCATAACCCGGAGGTCGTAGGTTCAAGTCCTTCCCCCGCAACCATAAAACACCCGGAGGCTTCAGGTCTCCGGGTGTTTTCTATTTCTGCAGCCCGGCAATCCGCCGGCTTTGGCGCACATTTGGCGCACGACCACACCAAAATCCCGGTCTCTCTCCTCGTGTTCTCTTTGCTCGACACCTGTTCCCTTCAGGCTGGTTGGTTCGGAGGTCCGAACGCTCTGTGTCTTGCCGGATCGCCCGCCGAATGGGCTTGGTCGCCCGTAATGAGGGTTTGGTGCTCGGCGGGCGCGAGGCCTGTCAAGGGTTCAAGGGGTGGAGATTTTTTCGGTCGATCCCCCGCGAGACCGAAAAAATACGACCCCGTCCCTTGACAGGCCGGGCGGGTTCGCACCCCACAATGGAAGGTGGGGAGCCGGCGCCGCAGGCGACCGGACTCCCCCGACACCTCTCTCCCGGGACGCGGGTGATGACGGGGCGGGCGGTGCTTGACAAATTTTGTCGAGTTCTGTAAAATAGAAGAAACTCACACTGTCCGGCGCAGTGACGGCGG
>JAFQKL010000003.1 GCA_017396965.1 Clostridia bacterium | reverse complement strand
GGGCTTTCGCCGAAGGCCTCTATCACGGCGAAGGCACCCTCTCGCTGGGAAACGGCATCACCGTCAAGGCCGCCTTTGAACAGGGCGAAGTCCGCGGCGTCGCCCGCTTCCTGCAAAACGGAAAAGTCTATTATGAAGGCGATGCCGCGAACCTCCTCCCCGAGGGCATGGGTACCCTCTACGGCAGCGACGGCAAAGCCCTCTACACCGGCCCCATGCGCAGCGGCGCCGTCGACGGCGGCAAGCTGCTCGGCCTTTCGGCCAACGACATCCGCGAGCTGCTTGGCGACAAGGCCACCGAAACCGCCACCGACCGGGGCTTCGCCATCACCTCCGACGCCCTCGGCCTCACCGCCTTCTGTTCCTTCGCGAAAGACGACGAGGAGCCGACGGTCTACCGCCTCTATCTCTACCAACCTGCCGACAAGATTCCCTCCCAGCTCTGGCAGTCGGCCGCCGCCTTTGAGCAGGCCGCCGCGGCAGGGGAGGAGAAGCTGACGGTCGGCGAGGCCGGCGAAGGCATCCCGTCCTTCCTGGTCGAGCTGCCGGTCAAGCTGCCGCAGCAGGCCTTCCGCCGCCCCTATCTCTACGAGGGATACACCCTGCGCCTCTGGAGCAAGGACAAGGGCAGCGCCCCGCTGCTGGCCGAGTGGAGCCTCGATGCCAGCCTCCCCGAAGCTGCAAACCCCGCCGCCTCCGACGGCTCCTCCGGCCGCCTCGATGCCCTGCTCGGGCAGCTTGGTCTGCTGCAGGGCGCCGGCAGCGGCGGTGCCGCCGCACAGAACCCCTATTACGGCAGGGGCGATGTCAACAATCTGCTCACCGCCGTCCCCGCGGAGAACCGCTCCGCCGTTGCCGCGGCTGCGCTGACCTACTTTGAGCAGTCCGAACGCCGCGTCGCCGCCGAAGAAAACCTCGAGCTCTGCCGGCGGCTGCTGGAGGAAGCGCGCAAACAGGTCGACCTCGGCAAGGGCGACGAGCTGCTGCTCGCCGGCCTCGAAGACACCGCCGCCCGCCTCGAGCTTGAGATCATGACCTACACCGTGCAGATGCGCAAGGACGCGCGCACCATCGAAGACGCCGCCATGCTCCCGGTGCAGGATTTCAACCTGCAGACCCTGCCGATGCTGTTTGACGTCACCGCGCTCGATGCCGCCGCCCTCGGCGAAGCGGCCATCGCCGTCGCCCGCGCCGCAGCCGCCGCCGCTCAGCCGGACGACCCGCCCGCAGCGTCCCGGAACGACGATACCCAGCCCGCCGACACGTCCGCGGCAGAGACCGAGCCGTCTGAATCAACCGATCCGACCGAGCCGCAGTCCCAGCCCGTCGGCTCGCGACTCCCCGTCATCAGGCCCGCGCTTCCGGCCGATCCCCCCGCAGAGGAACCCGCCGAACCGGATCCCGTGGAACCGCCTGCCGAGCCGGAACCCGAGCCGCCCGCCGTCCCGGTGGTGGACACCAAAGCCGTGCTGCAGCAGGTGGAGGACAGCCTCCTCGAGCTGGAGCTGACCTCCCAGAGCGTCAGCCTCGCCCTGCGCGAGTATGAGACCGCTTCGGCTGCCGCCGCCCAGGCCGGCAAGGACTATTCGATGGGCACCGTCACCCTCGCCGAGTGGTATGAGGCAAAAATGACGGTCAACGAGCTGCGCGCCGCCCTCTACACGGCCACAGCCGACTTCGCCCGCCGCGCCCTCACCTTAAACGAGCTGACCGGCGGCAAACTCGCCGCCGACACCGGCTGGATGCCGGAGCTGCTCGGCGCCGCGCCGGCGCAGTAACCCCAAAACGCACCCCACGAAAGGAGGAGCATTCGGTATGGCGGACTACACAGCCCTGTATGAAGCGGGAAACGCCCTGGTGGAGCTTCTCAGAGAACAGCTGACCCCCGAGCCGATCAGCAAGGGCGAGCTGATCTCCCTCTGCTCCCCCCACGAGAGCGAAAACAATCAGTTGACGGTGTGGCTCTTCCACATCGAGGAGGAGGCCCAAAGCGGCCTCGGCGGCTACTACGTCCACTCCCGCGACATGGAAAAGGCCCGCCCCACCGCCCTCACAGCCAGCTTCCTCATCACCGCCCACTCCAAGGCGCCGGTGCAGATGCGGCAGGCCGACCAGTACCGCATGATGGGCGCGGCCATCCAGGCCGTCAAGGATATGCCGGTGATGGACAAACGCTTCCTCAGCGGCTCCCTCGCCCTCTCCGGCGAGGAGCTCCACCTCTATGTGGAGCGCCCCAACTTCGACCAGCTCATCAAGATCTGGAACAACACTTCCAGCGCCTACAAGCTCTCCATCGTCGTCAAGGTCTCCGGCATCAGCATCGAATCGAAGCGCACCCGCCGCATCCGCCGCGTGACCGATGTCACCATCGAGACGGGGAAACCCCAACAGGGATAGGAGGAACCTAAGGATGATCCGAATCCATGCCAACCTCATCCTCCGCGTGCTGGACGGCTTCACGGGAAGACCCCCCGCTCCCTCCGCCCTGCGCTGGACGCTGGACAAAATGCCCTGCCACCCCATCGCCAAGGCGGACGGCTACTACGTCCTTGTCAACCTCTCCCCCGGCCCGCATGAGCTGGTGCTGCAGGGGTGGAACTATCAGGATGAGCGGATGACCTTTGAGGGCGGGGAGCAGCTTTCGGAGCTGCTCGTCACCATGAAGCCCGGCCCCCGCTACCCCTTTGGCCGCGCCGTCACCTGGCTGACCATCCGCGTGCTGCAAAAAAAGCAGCCCGCACCCGGCCAGCGGGTGTGGATCGCCGCCAAAAACCCGCTCACCGAGCTGCGCATCGCCCAGGACGTCATCCGCGCAGGGGAGGGGAGCGGCAAGCTGTTTTACCCCGAGAGCGTCAAAGCCATGGCCCTGCCGCGGGATCTGCTGCTGATTGACGGCGCCAGGTCGGAGGTCTGCCGCCTCGAGGAACTCGAGGAGCCGCGCTTTGCCGCCCCGTTCACAAACGACCACAAGCGCAGCTGCTGCCTCTATCCCGCCCAGTGCCACACGGCCGACGGGGAAGGCATCATCCGTGCCGTCTTCCGCGAGCCGACCGCCGTGGAGCTGCTGCCGGAAGGCAGGGGAGCGCCGGACTCGATCGAACTCACAGCCGGAATCAACGAGCATACGCTCGCCATTTAGAAACGAGGGACACCATGGGAACGAACCCCATTACACAGACCTCTCTGGTCAAATGCTCTTTTGGCGCTGCGCCCGCCACCGTGTTGGTGCAGTCACAGCCGCTGGTGAAAACCTGCGGTGTGCTCGCCGCCACGATTATGGACAATAAGCCGCTGTTCTTCGGCACCTGCACCAGCCCGGCGCACCCGGTGGTGTCCTCCACCGGCTCCCCCGGCCCCTGCCTCGGCCCGGCGCAGATCGCAGCTCCCTGGACACCCGGCTCGCCCACCGTCAAGATCGCCGGCAAGCCGGCCGCCAACAAGAGCTGTAAACTGATGTGCAACTTCGGCGGGATCATCGAAATGACCATGACCCCCGCCATGACCGTCAAGATCGGCTGACCAACAGCCGCGACAAAGGGGGAAGACGATGGATCCGCTCAGTTTTGACAGCCTTGCCTACGAGGCGGTGGATCAGCCCTTCGAAAACCAGTGGGAGCTGATGCGTGAGCAGATGGCGCTGCTCGACTATCGCTTCTATCTCTTTTACAAATACCACCAGTGGCTCGGCCCGGAAAACGACCTGCGCAATATGCTCGGCTTCGTGGTCACCCGTGAGGAGTTTGAGCACAACATGAGCAAAGGCGCCAAGGCCCCCCTCTCCTCCCGTCTGGAGGAGGAGGAGCGGCGTCAGCTGCGGCTGGATGAGCAGACCCTGGCCCTTCGGATTCAAAAGACGAAGCGGGATAAAATTCCCCTCCTGCAGCTGTTCGACCGCTTTGCGCTGGATGACTTTGAGAAAAACTGCGTCATCCTTGCCTATGCCGTCCAGCTCGACGAAAAATACGAAAAACTCTTAGCCTACCTGCAAGATGATATCTCCAAAAAACGCCCCACCCTGCAGCTTACCGTCTCCCTCTTTATGGAAGACGATGGCCCTGTCCAGGCCGGCTTTGCCCGCTTCACCGAGCAGCGCAGTTTCACGGGCCTGTTCGACGCTGAGCAGCGCCGCCAGGGAACCCTCGTCCTCACCCCGGAAGCGGCGGGCTTCTTAAACGAAAGCATGGAGCTGCCCTTAGGTGTGCGCCTCTTCGACCCCGCCAAGGAAAAGGAGAGCGACAAGCTGCTGGTGCAAAAACCCCTTGCCGACGCGCTCGACTCGCTCTTCTCCCAGCCGGAGAGCGCCGGCCTGCTCTCCGGGAAGGAGGGCAGCGGCCGCCATTTCCAGGTCGAGCAGCTCTGCCGCCGCAAAAAGGAGCGGTGCCTCTTCGTCGACCTCGCCCTCGCCGGGCGGGACAGCGAAACCGTCGCCCGCGCCGCCACCCTCGCCCGCCTCACCGACAGCTGCCTCTGCCTCAGCGGCCTCGAGAGCAAAGGGACGGACGACGAGCTGCTCCCCCCGTCGCCGGAACTGGCCAAGGCCATCGGTCAGCTGGACCTGGCCCGCGGCCGCCTCTTCCTCCTCTCGGAGAAACCCCTCCACCTCGACCTCGATCTCCCCGCCCTCGAGCTGGAACTCCCCCCGCTCGACACCGACGAGCGCCTCACCCTTTTCCGCGCCTTCCTCAAGGGTGTCAAGCTGGCAAAAGACGTCTCGGTGGAGGAGCTGGCCTCCAAGTTTCACTTCACCCCCCGCCAGATCAAGCTGGCCGCCCGCCAGGCCCGGAGCCTGCGCCGCGTCAGCGGCAAAGCGCTCACCGCCGCGGAGCTGCACCGCTGCTGCTACCGCCAGGTGGTGCATCAGCTCGACTCCCTCGCCGCCCGTGTCAAACCGGGACACAGCTGGGACGACCTCATCCTCCCCGAGCCGCAAAAACGCCTGCTCCGCCAGGCCTGCGCCCATGTCCACCACCAGCATCAGGTCTACAGCGAGTGGGGCTTTGAGAAAAAGATCAGCTACGGCAAGGGCCTCTCCATCCTCTTCGCCGGCGTCCCCGGAACCGGCAAGACCATGGGGGCGCGCATCCTCGCCAAAGAGTTGAATATGGAGATGTACAAGATCAACATCTCCCAGATCGTCAGCAAGTACATCGGCGAGACGGAAAAGAACCTGCAGGCCGTCTTCCGCGAGGCGAAGAACTCCGGCTGCATCCTCTTTTTCGACGAGTGCGACGCCCTCTTCGGCAAGCGCAGCGAGGTCAAGGACTCCCACGACCGCAACGCCAACGTCGAAACCGCCTATCTGCTGCAGGAGATCGAGGAGTACGACGGCGTCTGCATCCTCGCCACCAACCTGCTGCAGAACATTGATGAGGCGTTTCTTCGAAGAATCACCTTTGTCATCCACTTCCCCTTCCCCGATGCCGCGATGCGCCGCCGCATCTATCAGGGCACCATGGCGGAGGGTGTGCCGCTCTCGGAGGACATCGACTGGGACTTCCTGGCGGAAAAGTTCCAGCTCTCGGGTGGCTATATCAAGAATATCGTCGTCGCCGCCGCCTTCATGGGGGCGCAGGAACAGACCGCTGTCGGGATGCGCCATCTGCTCAACGCCGCGGTCAATGAGATGAAGAAAAACGAAATCGTCGTCGTCCGCGAGGAGCTGCGGGAATACGCGGATCTGCTGGACTGACGGCGGCCGCTGGATCAAACCAACGGCGCGAAAGGAGGCACAGGGATGGAGGAGCTGAACCTGGTTCGGGTGGACACGGCGGATCCGGTCTTTCTGCAATATCTGCCGGGCAACTTCCGCCATCTGCCGGGGAGAGACGAAGCGGTGTGCGTCGGTGCCGTCTATCAGGGCATGGCCTGCGGTGCGGCGCTGGCGGAGGAGACTGCGCCCGGCGTCTACTACCTGCGCTATCTCTTTATCGACCCCAGGGCGCGCCTTTGCGGCCTTGGCACCTACCTGCTGCGCGGCCTGCTCGGCGAGCTGGACGGGCGCGGCGCCTTTGAGGTGAAAGCGGTGTACACCCCCGGAATGCTGGAGGAGGGCCGCCAGACCCTCGGCGTCCTGGAGCGCGCCGGCTTCACCGCCCCCAAACCCATCTCCACCGCCTTCTCCGTCCACCTTGGTGATATCCGCATCCCCGAAGCCGAGCTGCCGCAGGGGGCGGAGGTGTACACGGCAGAGGAGATGCCCGACGCCCTCATCGACGCCTACGAAGCCCTGCTGCTTCAAAACGCCCTGCCCGCCTTTGTCGACCCCGGTGAGCTGGGTTCCCCGCAGGCCGACCTGACCAGTGTCTGCGCGGTCGACGGGCAGCTGGCCGGCATCCTGCTGGTTGACCGGCAGGAGCAGGCCCTCTGCGTCGCCGGGCTCTATGTGATGGAGGCCCACCGCAAAGGCTTCGTCACCCCGGCGCTGATCGCAAACAGCATAGGCAGCGCCCTGGCCCTGTACCCGCCCGAGACAGAGGTGATCGTCTCGGCCATCAACCGCCAGTCCTTCGCCCTCTGCGACCGACTGTTTCGCCGAAACAGCACCACCCATAAGGAGACAGAGCTGCTTTCGGTTTACCGATTTTGAAAGGATGAGAGGCTATGAGCAGGATTCATGCGACCAGAAAACACAGTCCCGCGTCCCCCGCGGGTTCCGCTCCCGCGGCGAAGACGATCTCCCAAAGTGAGCTGCTGCACCGCTCCGGAGCCGGCGCCCCCCAGCCGATGTCGGCCTCTCTGCGCGAGAAGTTTGAACCCGGCTTCGGGGCCGACTTCTCCAATATCCGCATCAGCCGCGGCCACATCCCCGAGGAGCTGGGCATCGAAGCCGTCGCCAAAGGCACCGATATTTTAATCGACAGCCGCGCCGGTATGGACGTCCTCGGCCACGAGCTGGCCCACGTCGTCCAGCAGGCGCAGGGGCAGGTGGGAGGCGGTTTTCCTGTCGTCCACAATGCCGCCCTTGAGCATCAGGCCGACGTGATGGGCGCCCGCGCCGCCTCCGGCCTCTCCGCCATGGAGGGCGGCATGAGCGGCTTCGGTGGGGGAGAGATGATGTCGATTGCCCCCATGTCCTCCGTCGCCGCGCCCGCCCAGTGCAAGAGCAAGAAAGACAAGGGCGCCCCGCAGCAGGCCCCCGCCAAGAGCAGGGGAGACCTCTTCCGCGAGCAATACGACGGCCTCGATCTCGCCGATCAGGTGGAGATGCTGCGCAATTATTCCTATATCCTCTCGCTCCAGGAGGCGGATGACCAGTCGGAGGAGGACGCTTACTTCAAGATCCTCGAAAAAGCCGGCCCCGAGATGATGGATGAGATTCTTCGTCAGCAGAAGGAATCCGCGACCGGCCTCGTCGCCGACCGCATGAACCGCATGAACTATGGCGATGATGCCGAAACGGCCGCCCTCCTGTCCGGCGTCTCCGGAGAGGCCGACCGCTTGCAGTCCTTTACCACTCTGACCAAAAACATCGTGATGGGTGGAAACAATCAGAAGGCTTATGCTTACTACAAGGACAAACACGCCGGCATGATCGATGAGGACGCGGGCTATAAAAAGGTGATGGAGGATGCGCAGGACATTATCGGCTTCAGCTACGGAAAGAGTGACTGGCTTAAGGAGAATCCCGAGCTTGTCGGCATTGCCAGAGAGCAGGCGAGCGAGCGGCAGGATGCGGATGTCGCGTCATGGAACCAGGCGCGCAAAGCGATGGCTGCCCCCGCTGAGCCGGAAAAGAAGAAGCATCGCTTCCGCCGCTGGCTGAACAAGTGATGGAACGGCGCACTATCAGTGACAGAGAGGAGCTGTATCAGGATGCAGACTTATGCCAATAGAAAGAAAACCCCCACACCGCAGGCAGCGCAGCCGGAGAGCGTTTCCACCAGCGAGATGCTGCACCTGTCCGGTGCCGGCGCCCCGCAGCCGATGTCCGCGGCGCTGCGCGAGAAGTTTGAGCCCGGCTTCGGGGCCGACTTCTCCAACATCCGCATCAGCCGCGGCCACATCCCCGAGGCGATGGGCATTGAGGCCGTCGCCAAAGGCACCGATATTTTAATCGACAGCCGTGCCGGCATGGACGTCCTCGGCCACGAGCTGGCCCACGTCGTCCAGCAGGCGCAGGGACAGGTGGGGAGCGGCTTCCCCGTCGTCCACAATGCCGCCCTCGAGCATCAGGCCGACGTGATGGGCGCCCGCGCCGCCTCCGGCCTCTCCGCCATGGAGAGCGGCATGGGCGGCTTCGGCGGGGGAGAGATGATGTCGATTGCCCCCATGTCCGCCGTCTCCGCCCCCGCCCAGTGCAAGAGCAGAAAGCAAAAGCAGGAGGAGAAAGACCTCACCACCGCAAACAGCGTCATGAGCATCAACGACACCGTCGCGGATGACACGGGATGGAAGAGCGACAACTTCTACGCGGCGATCGACCGCTACAACCAGGGCCAGTCCGACCCGGAAAAGCAGTTTCAGATGGATGTGGGCGATGTCAGACGGCAGCGCTTCCTCTCGCGCCATATGACCGGAACCGACGAGGAGAACGATGCCCTGTTCCGTGATGTCATGGAGCGCGGCGATGCGGCGATGATGCCGATGCTCAGCAAGGAGGCCCGGCAGATCATGGACTGGGATCCCTCCAAGCTGTTTTCCGGCGCGCAGGTCACCGGTGAGGATATGGCCCAAAATGCCCAGTATGCCACAGACAGCATGATCCTCAGCAAGGATACCCACAATTTAAACGACCTCGTCCGCGAGGGCCGCGTCACCGCCAAAGACATCGGCTTTACCGATGAGGAGTTTGAGACCTTCAAAAAGAAGCAGGTGGAATTCGCGTCGATGGCGGGGCCGATGGCCAGCCAGGTGACGCGCGCGAAGATGGCCCAGCGCGATTCCAGCCAGAAGGCGAAGGACGCCGTGGGCACCAGGGGCAGAATCGGCGGCCTGCTCAACGGTCGCATCCGCGCTCAGAGCAAGGCGGCTCCCCAGAGCGGCTGGCAGGGGGCCGACGTGTCCGACGCCGCTTACAGCAAAGCGCCCCGGCAGATGGCCGGCGCGCACAGAGACCCCATGAACAGGCTGAAAAAGAAGGGCTGGTATTGATCCCACCCTCCGCCCGCCCCGGATCCGGGCTGTCCGCAGCATGAGAATGGCACCACATCTGGCCGCAGCGGCGGGGCAGTGATGTCCCGCCCCGCCCAAAGGAGGAGGTTCCGAAATGAACCGAATGAAGAAACTCCATATCAAGCTGACCTTTCTGCACACAGCCTTTGCCGTGCTGATGGGCATCTTTATCATCGTCTTCGGCTACTCGGTGATGCGGGATCTGGCCGTGGATTTCTACGGCGAAAAAGCCCAGCACGCCGCCGCCCTCGCCGCCCACTATGTCGACGGCGACGCGGTCAACACCTATATGGAAACCGGCCGCACCGATGCGGCGTATGATGCGCTGCAGCGGGAGATGGACACCATGAAAGAGGAGCAGGAGATCACCTATCTCTATCTGTTCGTCCCCGAGGCCGACTATTTCACCTACGTCATGGAGGCAAAGTCCTCCGCCGACCCCGAGGAGTATGAGTACAGCGCCCTCGGTGAGATCTATGAGTACTCCGAAAGTGAGTTCACCTACTTAGTGCCCGATGTCGAGGCCAAGCGCGCCTCGCAGGAGGTCATAATCAGCACCAATATCTATCTCTACGGCACCGGTGTCAGCGCCTGGGCCCCCGTGCTGGACAGCAGCGGCGAGCTGGCGGCCATGGTGGAGGTGGATATCGCCCTCGACCATGTGCTCACCTCCATCCAGCGTTCGGTGCTGTTTATGGTGGCGGTCTATGTCCTGCTGATCCTGCTGATGATCCTCTTCCAGTCGCTCTCGGTGCGCCGCATGGTCACCGCCCCCTTAAACAAGCTGACCGACCGCACCCTGCAGTTTGCGGAGGGCAAGCTCACCGACTTTGAAAACGACATCACCACCGGCGACGAGCTGCAAACCCTCTCCGAAGCCTTCGGCCAGATGGCCAAAGACATCATGAGCTACACCGACGAGCGCGCCCAGATGGCCGCCGTGGAGGAGCGCATCTCCACCGAGCTTTCGGTGGCCACCGACCTGCGCCGCTCCATGCTGCCCGACAGTCTGCCCGACTTCCCCGGCCGCCGTTACCTCAACCTGCAGGGGGAGCTGCTGATGTCCAAACGCATCGGCGGCAACTTCTACGACTACTTCCTGCTCGACAATCACCGCGTCGGCATCGTCATGTGCGGGATGCAGAGCAGCGGCATCCCCGCCGCCATGATGCTGGTGGTGGTGCGCACCATCATCAAGAGCCAGTTCCAGATCGACCGCGACCTCGCCGCCACCATGTCCGAGATCAACCGCCAGGTCTACCGCACCGTCAAGGGCAAGCAGCAGCCGGTCTCCGCCTTTGTCGGCATCTTCGATACCGATACCGGCGTCTTCTCCTACATCAATGCCAGCTACGATCCCCCCGTGGTCATGCGCCAGGGCGAGCGATATGAGTTCCTTGCCGGCCAGGCCTATGCGCCGCTGGGCATGGAGGAAAATGTCACCTACCGCGAGATGACGCTGGAGTTGCGCCAGAGCGACCGCCTGATGTTCTACTCCGACGGCGTGATCGGCGCAAAAGCCGCGAGCGGCGATATCTTTGGCACCGAGCGCCTGCGCACCCGCCTCAACGAACTGCGCAGCAGGCACCTCAATGCCGAGGTGATGAACCAGGAGGTGCTGACCTCGGTGAAGGAGTTCATGGGGACCGACGAATCCGAGGAGGACATGGTGCTGCTCACCCTGGAGTACCTCAGAGGCAGCCGCGACCAGGCCCAGCTCACCCTCGCCTCCGATATGAACCGCGTCTCGGTTCTGCAGGACTTCTTAAAAGAGCAGATGGCCGCCAACCGGATCACCGGCAAGGACTATGCCCAGATCCTGGTCTGCGCCGAAGAGCTGTTCTCGATCTGCTGCAAGTACACCACCGGCGGCCGCGTGGAGGTCGACTGTTCCCTGCCTTCGCCGGACCGCCTGGTGCTGCGCCTGACGGCGGAGCTGCAGGGCGGCGACGGCCTTCTGTCGGAGGAGGCCACCCCGGTGGTGCGAAATGCCGTGGCCTTCATTCGCAACAACTCCGAGAGCCTCGAGAGCGAGACCGCCGCCGGCCGCACGACCCTGGTCATGACCAAGGCGCTTGCAAAACAGGCCGCCGCCGCTGCCTTCTGAGCAGCGTCGGAACCCCTTGCATTTTTCCGGGGAAACAACCGTTGCCGGCCGCCCCGGGAAACGAACGCCGGATAGATCACATATCCTGCCAGACATCATACCACCACTCGGTAAAACGGGTGGTGGTAACTGTGCGTTTATCCGGAATCCAAAGAGAACCCGTTTTTTGATTACAGAACGGCAGTTGTGCCACAAAAACCGCGCACTGCCTCTGCCGGCACGCGGAGCGTCCATCCGGGCCGGCAGAATCTCAACCGCTTGGAAACAGGGAGAAAACGATGCAACTGTCAGGAACGAAGGAAACCACAAAACCGACAGAACTCAGCCAGGAAAAACAATCACTCGTCCGGCAGCTCAAAGCTCTGGGCTTTGTCGGCATTTCCGAGTTTCCCATGGAGGAATACCTGAAGTTCCAAAAGCATATCAGGCACCCCGACCTCGCCTACTCGCTGCTGTATGCCTGGGAGCTGGACTTCGCCTACTGTATCCGCTGGATGGAGGGCAACCCCGTCATCGCCGGCTTCGATGTCTCGGATGAGCTGTTCTTCTCGGTCATCCCCGAGCGGCCCGACAGCCTGATCGACAGTGTGCGCGCCGCGCGCAGTCTTCTGTCGCAACTCGATGTCGATATCGCGCTCAAATACGTCACCGCCGAATATGTCGACCTGTTCGCCGCACACGGCTTCCCGCTCACCTTTGATCTCGATTTCAGTGACTATGTCTATGATGCCCATGAATTTATCGACCTCACCGGCGGGAAAAACAAGAAAAAACGCCATGAATATCAGAGCATTACCAAAAAATATGAAAATCACCGCTATGAGGATCTCAGCCCGGAAAACCTCAGCCACTTCTACCGGATTTTTGAAAGCTGGTGCGCCTCCCACCCCTGCGACGACTGCGTCTGGGGCTGTGAAAAAAGAGCCTTTGAACGCCTGATGCAGCTCGTCCGCAAAGACCCGGAACTCTACTGCTGCGGCATCGCCTACCTGGACGATCAGCCGATGTCCTTCGGCATCGCCGAAAGGATCAACGACGACTGGGTCACCTACCATATGCAGAAAAATGCCGGCCTCGTCAGCGGCCTGACCTACTATCTGCACTACCACATGGCCCTCAAACACCTGGAGATCCCCTACATCAACTGGGGGGAGGACATGGGCATCGAAGGCCTGCGTGTCAACAAACGAAAATACCATCCATGCTGCATGGAGCATAAATATGAGATCCATTTCCAACGGTCTCAACCATAATCCGATGAGAAAATAACCTGCGGCCCGCCCACGGGCCGGAGAGGAGTACAATTGATGGCTACCGACAGAATTCGCGAAGTGACAGCGATCTGCGCCGCCCTGGCCGCGGAAAAGGACCGGGAGGCGCTGCTGTTTCGCATTCTCGACACCGCGATGGACTTTACCCGCTGTGACGGCGGCACCCTTTATCTGCTGGAGGACGACAAACTTCACTTCTGCCGCATGATCACCCGCTCGATGGGCGTCCGGCAGGGGGGCGACGCCGACCCCATCACCCTGCCGCCGGTGCCGCTGAAGCCCGCCCATGTCAGCGCCATGGCTGTGCTGGAGGGGCGGTTGATCAACGTCTCCGATGTCCGCAGCGACGATCGGTTTGACTTTTCCGGCGCCGCCGCCTACGATGCCATGACCGGCTACACCACCCGCTCCATGCTGGTCTTCCCCCTCACCAACGACCGCGGCAAGATCATCGGCGTCCTCCAGCTCATCAACGCCCTCGATGAAGCGGGCAACCCCACCGCCTTTTCCGCCGAGATGGAGCCGCTGGTTCGCGCCATCGCCGCCCAGGCGGCCACCAGCCTTACGGAGCTGCGGGCAGACAAGGCCCAGAAAAAAACGCGGCAGCTCACCGTTGCTTCGGTGCTGCTGCTGCTCGGCCTGCTGTTTGTCTTCTTCAACCTCGATGTGTTCGGCACCGACGTGCTCTCCGCCCATGTGGAGCTTTCCGACCCCTTGAACTACTACCAAAACGGCGAGCGCAGCTATGTGATTGACAGCACCGGCCTTGAGATCATGGTGCTGGAAAACGGCAAGTACCTCTTCGCCCTGGAAGGCGGCCTGACAGAAGACGGCTTTTACTATGCCAGAGACATCAAAACCGATGAGCAGGGCAATCTCTATATCCTCGACAAGCAGCTCAACGACAACGGCAAGAGCATCGACGCCGAACGCATCCTCCGTTTTGAGCCGGACGGCAGCTTCGCTGAGGTGGTCTATACCCTTCCCCATGAGGACGGCAGCAGCGTCCTGCAGCTCTACAACCTCGAGGTGACGGAGGAGGCCATCCGCTTTATCTCCACCTCGCCCAACAACGCCTTCACCGTCCACAAGCTCTTCCGCGACGGGGTGACCGCCGACGTGTCGCAGCTCTACCCGTATGAGGACATCTATGAGATGGCCTGGGACTTCGCCTTTGACGGAGAGGGGAACATCTATGTCTCCGCCAAAAACGGCGTGATTGAAAAGATCGCCGCCAACTCCGGCAAAAGAACCGTCCTCTATGCCGACACCAACGGCGAGTCCGCCTATTACAGCATCCCCACCAGCATCGAATACGCTTCGGACGGCACCATCTACTTCAACGACATCGGCGAACGCCAGATCCGCAAACTCTACCCCGACGGCAGCGTGAAGACGGCGGTGGACATCGCCGAGCCGATCGAGGAGCCGCCCATGGCCTTCAGCGAGCAGCCCATCTACTCCGGCCTCTTCGTCAGCGAAGACCTCTCCGTCACCACCTTCTACTCCCACAGCTACTTCCTCGAGACGGAGGACGGTGAGGGGGAGCAGATCTATGAGTACAAGATGTTCACCGAGAGCGCCGGGGGGGAGCATCTGTTCAACGGCAACGTCTTTGAAAAATCAGGGATGCTCTACGCCAGGGGCCTGATCACCGCGGTCTTCTCCCTCATCATCGCCGTCGCGCTGCTCGGCCTGCTGGGCTTTGCCGCCAGGAAGATGTCCAAAGCCAACATCTCCGGCGTCATCAAAATCCAGCTGATCATCATCTTCACCGCCGTGATCGCGGCCTGTATCTCGATCTATATCATCGTCTCGGAGACCAACAAGGTCTATTATAACGAGATTATGAACAACCTCGAGAATGTGGCCCTCCTCCTGTCGCACGACATTGAGGAGGAGGATCTCGAGCAGATCAACACCCCTGCCGACTTCCTGAACGAAGGCTACCGCAACATCTCCGAATCGGTCCTCGAGGTGCTCAACTACAGCATCAACAACGAGCGCGGCATCTACTGCGTCATCTACAAGGCGCAAAACGACATCGTCTCCGCCGTCTACGCCGACGACGCCATGTACGGCTCCGGCTACCCCATGCCCGGCAGTCTGGAAGGCTCGGCCGAGCAGGAGATCTACGCGACGGGTGAAGCCATCACCTTCGCCTCCCACAGCAGCTCGGAGGGCAACTTCATGTTCGTCCTCACCCCCATCTTCGGGGAAGACCACCAGGTGATCGGCCTGATGGAGATCGGCACCGATCTCTACAGCGTCACCGAAAACACCAGAAAGCAGGTGGTCAACACCATCCTGCTGGTCATGACCGCCGTCATGGTTGGCGTGCTGCTGGTCAGCGAGCTGATTGTCATCCGCGCCAACTTAAAGAAGAGCCCGCTGACGAAGGACAAGAGTCTGCCGCTTGACTCCAGCCTCGTCCGCCCGGTGGTGTTCCTCTTCTTCTTCATCAGCAATATGCCGACCGCCTTCCTGCCCGTCTTCGCCAGGTCCCTGTGGACAGATGCCTTCCCCATGCCGGTGGAGGTGGCCACCGCCCTGCCGGTGTCCGCCGAGCTGCTGGTGACGGCGATTGTCTCGCTGGTGTGCGGCTTTGCCGTCTCCAGGATCGGCGCCCGGCTGATGTGCATCGTCGGCGTCGGCCTGCAGGCGATCGGCAACTTCCTCTGCTTCCTCGCCCCCAATCTGACCGCCCTTGTCCTCGCTTCCGGCATCACCGGCACCGGCGCCGGCCTCATCATCCTCGCCATCAACTCCTACATCGCAGGCTACGAGGACGACAATCAGATCAACGACGGCTTCATGCACTACAACGCCGCCCTGCTCTCCGGTATCAACTGCGGCACCGTCATCGGCTCCGCCATCGCCGAGCATTTTGACTATTCGTCCACCTACTTCACGGCAACCTGCATCTGCCTGCTGCTCGCCGTCTTCGCCTTCTTCTGCATCCGCGACCACAAGCATGAGGCGCCGGCGGGAGGGAAGGAAGGGGAAACAGCCAAGCCCAACGTGCTGCGCTTCCTCTTCAAGCCGAGCGTGCTGCGCTATTTCCTGCTCATCTCCTCGCCCTATCTGATCTGCGCCTCCTTTATGAACTACTTCTTCCCCATCTTCGGCGAGGAAAGCGGCCTCACCCCCACCCAGATCTCGCTGGCCTTCCTGCTCACCGGCATCATCTCGATCTATTTCGGGCCCACCCTCACCAAGCTGTTTTCCGAGAAGTTCGGTGCGAGAAAGTCGATGCTGATTGCCACCGGCCTCTATGCCGCGGCGCTGCTGATCTTCATTGTGCGCCCTGAGATCTCCTCCTGCTATGTCGCTGTTGCCATCTTCGCCTTTGCCGACAGCTTTGGCTTCACCGCGCAGTCGGTCTACTACTCCACCATGCCGGAAACCCTCGCCATCGGCGAAGGCCCGGCGATGGGCATCAACAGCGGCTTCGAAAACGCCGCTTCCACCGTCGGCCCGCTGATCTTCGGCACGGCCCTGATGGCCGGCAACGTCGCCGGCATCACCATGATCTTCGCAGGCTTTGTCACACTGGCGCTGCTGTTTGTGTTCACATCCCGCATCGGCAAAGGTGCCGCCCGGCAAAAGTAGCCTCAAAAGCAACCGCAAAGGGGAGATTCGATGATCCGATTTGCCTCCACTGACATGGTGGACACCCTCAAAGCCCTCTGGCTCACCGGCTTCCCGGGGGATGACGACTACTGCGACTTCTACTTCAAACACCACTTCTCCCCCGAACACTGCGCCGTCAGCGTCAGCGACGAGGGAGAGGTGGAAGCTGCGGTTCACTTCTACCGCGGCCGGGTGCGAATCGACGGCACGGAGCATCGCCTCCTCTTCCTCTACGCCGTCGCCACCTTCCCCGAGTACCGTGGACGCGGCAAATTCAGCGAGATCTGCCGCTTCCTGGCCGACTACGGCCGGGAGGCGGGCATCCCCCTCATCGCCCTCAGCACCACCCCGCCCTCCCAGTCGCCCTGCGAGCGGCTGGGGATGGTGCCGAAGATCGGGATGGCCTCGGTCAGCATCGAGTTTGCCGCCGCCGGCAGCCCGCCGCCCTGTGAGCCCTGCGGCTTTGCAGAGTTTGCCGCCCTGCGCTCGGCCTTCCTCTGCTGCGATTTCGAGATCACCTGGCCGGAAGATACCCTGCGCTATATGTACGACGAGCTGCACACCAGCGGCGGCGTCCTCAAAACCACCGTCCACGACCGCCCCTGCTACGCGGCCTACACCCTGCTCGATGACGAGCTGCTCATCCGCGAGACCGACTGCCCTCCCGAGGCAATCGAAACCCTGGTTCAGGCTGTCGGCACCCACCTCCACCATCAGGGGAAGCTCACTGTCTACAGCCGGGCCGACACCTGCCTCCCCCTCGAAAGCCCCCTCTCCCGCGAGGTGTTCTGCTATGCGCACATCTGGTTCCTCGATGAGAGCCTCGACCGGCCCGACGCCTGCTGGTACATCAATCTCACCGCTGAGTAGCGGCATCCTCGATCCGTGAGGTGACCTTCCGTGAACAAGACGCTCAAATCCGTCGCCGCCGCGCTGGCCGTTGCCGCGGCACTCACCCTCGTCGCCGCCTCCGGTCTGCTCGACCGCGCGGACTGGGCCGTCTCGGATGCGCTCTACCAGCGCCCCGCCGCCACCGATGGGGAGATTGTCGTCATCGGCATGGACCAGGTCGCCCTCGATGCCTTAGGCCCCCTGCCGTGGCCGCGCAGCTACATGGCGGATGCGATCCACTTCCTCAACGCCGACCCCGACACCGCCCCCGCCGTCATCGGCATCGACGTGCTGTACGTCGGCGAGAGCGGCGACGTCGAAGCCGACGCCGCCCTGGCGGAAGCGGCTGCCTTAGGGGAAAACGTCGTCACCGCCGCCGCCGCCACCTTTGGCAGCGACCTGGTGACCGAGGGGGAGACATTCTATCTCGACAGCATGGCCGTCCTCGCCTGGGACGCGCCCTATGCCGCCCTCGCTGAAGTCACCGACACCGGCCACATCAACGCCATGGCCGACACCGACGGTATCATCCGTCACGCGCTGCTCAAGGTGGAGGCCCCCACCGGAGAAGTCCTCTCCTTCGCCCGCGTCCTCTACGAGAAATACTGCGCCGCCCACGGCCTCCCCCCCAACCCCCTGCCCGAAACCGACGGGAACGGCTTCTTCTACCTGCCCTACACCGCCGCCCCCGGCGGCTACTATGACAGCGTCTCCTTCGTCGACCTGCTGGACGGGCTGGTTGACCCCTCGTACTTCGCCGGTAAAATCGTCCTCATCGGCCCCTACGCCGCCGGAATGCAGGATGAATACCGCACCGCCATCGACCACGCCGTCCCCATGTACGGCGTGGAGATCGTGGCCAACCAGATCGACGCCTGCCGCGCCGGATTCTTCCCCCGTGAGGTGGGGGACACCCTGCAGCTGGCGCTG
>JAFQKL010000184.1 GCA_017396965.1 Clostridia bacterium | reverse complement strand
GTAGTGATTCTCGCCGACGGAGATGAGGGCGACGGCGGGCAGGACTTCGCGGAGAAACAGCGGAGAGGAAGAGCCGTCCGACCCGTGGTGCGGGATCTGCAGGACATCCGCCCCGCGGAGCATGGCGGCGGTTCCGGGGTCGTACAACGCGGCCATCTCCCCACCGGCTGTGATGTCGCCGGTGAGGAGGATGCTGCTCTCACCGCGGTCGATGCGGACGAGGGCGGAGCGGTCGTTGCCGCTCGGCTCATCCATCCAGCGAACATGGTCGGCACTGACGGTGACCTTGCTCTCGCCAAGCGGGAAGGTCAGCGGGGCGAGCGCCGCAGTCACCTCGATGCCGGCAGAAGACGCGGAGGTGAGCAGCTCGGTGGTGGCCGTCCCCGCCATTGGCGGACCGGCGAGGATCAGTTCATCCACCGCAAACGAGCGGCAGAGGGCGGAGAAGGCCGACATATGGTCGCGGTCGGGATGGGTGATGATCACGGCTTTGAGCCGGCTGACACCGTTTTGACGGAGCCGGGCGGCGATCCGCTGCTCCACATCGGAGACGGATTCGCTGCCGCAGTCGATGAGGATGCTCTCTCCCCCGTCGCTGACGAGGACTGACATCCCCTGCCCGACATCCATCATGGTGACCGACAGCAGCTCCTCTTTCGCCGAGAGCGGCGCGGTCAGCAGGGCAGCGGTGAGGAGGAGCAGCCCGCAGGCAAAGGCGGGGCGCAGCTCGTCCTCCTTCTTCCTGTAAAACAGGCAGACCGCCACCAGCGCCAGCAGTCCCGCCACGGTGATCCAGACCGGGATGGACCCCGCCGAAAGGGTGCCGCCCGGAAAGGCGGCCAGGCGGCGGAGGATGCCGAGGCAGAGGTTTTCCAGTGCCGTCATCAGCGGGATGAGCAGGGGCAGCGGCAGGATCCGGTAGAGCAGACCGAGCAGCATCAGAGCCATCATCGGGTAGCAGGTGAGCAGATTGGCCGGCACCGAAAGGGCGCTGATCTCCCCTTCCAGCAGCAGCAGAACCGGCGCTGTAAACAGGGATGCCGCGAGCGAGACGGCGGCGGCACCGCAGAGGCCCCGCCACCAGCCCTTCTCCTGAAGCGGCGGGAGCAGCGCTGCCAGCAGGCCGGTGAGCGGGCGGGCAGTCAGCAGGATGCCGAAAACGGCGGAGTAGGAGAGCAGAAAGCCCGAAGACCACACCACCCACGGGCGCAGACCGGCGATGAGCAGCGCCGCGGCCGCCAGTGAGGTGAGCGGGTCGGCTTCGCGGAAGATCAGGGTGCCGAAGCTGAGGATCAGCATGGCGAGACCGGCACGGGTGACAGCGGGCGAAAAGCCCATCAGTACCATAACCCCCGTCACCACTGCCATCAGGATCAGCGCCGTGTGACGACGGCTGAGGCCGAGTGCCGTCAGCAGCAGCGTGAGCACGGCGGCGAGAGCGGTGAAGTGCATCCCGGAAAAGGAGAGCATATGGACGGTGCCGGTGGTCTGAAACAGGGACTCGGTCTCCTCGTCCAGCCCTTCGCGTTCGCCCAGCAGCAGGGCGGCGGCCAGCGGGGTGCCGCAGCCGCCGGCAAGGCTGAGGCGGTAGGCCTCAAGACGGACGGAGAGCGGCAGCTTGCCGGGCGTGACCGCAATCAAGCGGCCTCCGTAGGCGGAGAGGAGGATGTTTTCGCCGCGGTAGTAGCGCAGCAGCCAGTCCTCCCCGGCTTCGTCCGGCGCGAAGGACAGGGTGGTGCAAAGCGTCACCCTGTCGCCGGGTGTGAGGGGCGGCGCGTCGGGGAGGGCGATGGAGAGGGAGGTGCGGATGTGGATCCTCTCCCCTGCCGCCGTCAGGCGGTGGATGCGGATGACGGCGCCCTGAAAGCCGTTTTCGCCCTGTGACACCCGCGTGACCTGGCCCTCAATCTCCGCCTCCCTGCCGACCAGCGCGCGGGCAGGGGCGAGGGACAGGTGCTCATAGAGCGCCGTCGCCAGCAGTGCCGCGAGGAGCAGGGTGAAAAACAGCAGACGGTAGAGGAAGCGGGCGCGGCGTTTTCGGAAAAGCCAAAGAGCGGCCGCCGCGCAGAGCGCCGCCGCCGCAATGGCCCAGCGAAGACCCAGGAAGGCCCCGGCCAGCACGACCGAGAGCCAGGCCGCCACAGAGACGGCAAGCGGTCTGGTCACAAAACGTCCTCCTGCCCGATCGGAAAGAAGGAGCCGCCGCACCCCGAAGCGCAGCGGCTCCTGTTTTCATCGTTACTGCGCGGCCTCGGCGCGGCGGATGATGCCCATGGGGGTCTGCTGGCCCGACTGACCGAGGGGGTTGTCCTTGAGGATCTTCGGGATCAGCAGGCGGTCCACCGAGGGGTCGGATGCACCCAGCACCTTGCCCTGCAGGTCGTTGATATCCACCACCGCCACCGGGCAGCCGACCTTGGCCTTGATGTCGGCCGCCACCTTGTCGGGATTTTCGGGACCTAAGACAACACAGGTGTTGTAAGGCGGAAGGGTATAGGGGGTGGGGCCGTCGATCGATTCAGCCTTGTAGCCGGCCACCTTATAGAACCAGCCGCGCTTGCCGATCGCCTTGCCCACGGCGGAGCAGGCGGCGGCGAAGAGGATGCGCAGGGTGCCGCACTCGCGCAGCGCCATCTCCATCGTCTCAGGAATGCCAAGCCCGATGCCGTAGGGCGATTTATAGACAAATTTGGTGAGGAACTTAGCCAGCGGACGGGGCTTGATCTCGCTTAAGGGAATCGCCCTGCGCTGTGAGCAGGCCACCGACTTTTCGCTGACAAAGAGGATATCCCCCTCTTGGATGTGCGGCCCCGCGTAGGTGGCCGCGACGTCGGCGATGTTGTCCTGCTCGGTTACCACATGGGTTTTGATGGGCAGGCGCAGATAGCCCACGCCATCAACCTCCATCACATCTTTCTTTCCCTCATTGGGCTGCAGTGAAGACATAGTGATCCATCCTTTTTTCCGCCTGCGGCGGCTTGATCAGGGCCTCAGAAGAGGCGGGCTTTGAGCGTCTCGTCGCCGGAGACGATGTGGAAATGGAGGTGCTTGACCGACTGGCCGGCGCCCTCGCCGCAGTTGTTGATGACGCGGTAGTTGTCCTTGATGCCCAGCTTGTCCGCCACTTGGGGAATGGCCTCGAAGACGGCCTTGACACAGTCACTGTTTTCGGGCGTGATCCCGTCGGCGCTCTCGATGTGGCACTTGGGCAGGACGAGCACATGGACAGGGGCCTGGGGGTTGGCGTCGGCAAAGCAGGCCACCTTGTCGTTTTCAAAAATCATCTTGGTGGGGATCTCCCCGTTTGCCAGTTTGCAGAAGATGCAGTCAGCCATGATGTCAGCTCCTTTGATCAATTTGGTTTCCTCTGGGTTTATTATACTATTCCCGGCTCCCGGATGCAAGCGCACGGGCAAAAGACGGGTTGGCAAAAGGAAAAAGGGGGATACTGGAGGCAGCACCTTTTCCAATGGTTTATTCTAACACAGAAGAAGGAGGAAGACAAGGAATTTTATGTTTACACGGAGGCTCTTTTTTCTCTTTCTCTTTCTGCTCGCCCTTTTTGTGCCGGTGACGGTGCGGCTCTACCTGCTGGCCGCAGCTCCGGCGGAGGAATACGCGGCGGCGGCGCAGCGTCAGCAGCGGATGGAGCTGACCTTGAGCCGGCGGGGCGGGTTGATTACCGACTGTCACGGCGTGCCGCTCAACTACGCCGAAGGCTTCTTCGCCGCCCTGGTGCAGCCTGCGGCACTCACCGATCCGCGTCACACCGCCATGCTGCTGGCCAACGCCTGTTCCCTGACCACCGCGAGGATCGAACAGGCCATCGGCGAGGGGGAGCCCTTCGGGCTGGTGCTGTCCCGCCCGGTGGAGGCGGCGGGGGTGACGCTGACCCCCTGCCTCTCCCGCCGCGTCACACCGCCCGCCGTCCATCTGCTGGGCACGATGGGGGGCGACGGGCAGACGCCGCTTTCCGGGGTGGAGCTGGGCTGTCAGGAGCTGCTGCAGCAGCTCGGCGGGCGGCTCTACTCCGCCTTTCAGAAAACGGCGGGCGGCAACCTGCTGGCCGGGGGCAGTCAGCTGGTGGATGAGGGATACCGTGAGCCAAGCGGGCTGATGCTGACCCTCGACGCCTCGCTGCAGGAGATCCTCGAGGAGGCCACCACTTCCCTCCCCGCCGGCGCCGCGGTGCTGCTGCGGATGGACGGGACGATTGCCGCCTCGGTCAGCCGTCCGGCCTACGCGGGGGACGCAGTGGGCGAGCTGCTCGACTCCACCGGCGGTGAACTGCTCAACCGCGCCCTTCTCCCCTACAACATCGGTTCCGTCTTCAAGCTGCTGGTGGCGGCGCAGACGCTGGAGCGCGGGGCCGACACCCCGGTCTATCACTGCGCCGGCGGGCTGGAGGTGGACGGGCTGTGGATGTCCTGTCACTATGAGGCGGGGCACGGGGCGCTGACGCTGGAGCAGGCGCTGGCCAAGAGCTGCAACGTCTACTTCATCCGCCTGCTGCTCGAGCAGGGCGCGGAAGGGTATGAGGCGACACTGGAGCTGGCGCGGCGGCTGGGGTATGACAGCGGCGAGCGGCTGTGCGCCGGGGTGCAGGAGGCGGCGGGGACGCTGCCGAAGGAGGCGGTTTCGCGGCGTCTGCTGGCCAACACCGCCATCGGGCAGGGGGCGCTGCTGGCGACGCCGCTGGATCTGGCGCGCACGGTTGCCGTGTTCGCCGGAGACGGGACACTCACCGCCGCGCCGCTGGTGGCCGGGGTGCTGCGGGACGGGGAGCGGCTGGGGGCGCTGACCGGGCCGCCGGCGGTGCAGCGCATTGTCAGCGTCGAGACGGCGGCTGCGCTGCGGCGGATGATGGTCGACACCTGTCTCACCGGCACCGGCACGTCTGCCGTCCCCGCCAACGGCAGCGCCGGTGGCAAGACGGCTTCGGCGGAGACCGGCTGGGTGCGGGACGGACAGCCGGTGGTTCACGGCAGCTTCGCCGGATTCTTCCCGGCGGAGCAGCCGAGGTATGTGCTGGTGGTGCTGTGTGAGGACGGGCGCAGCGGCTCGCTGTCGGCGGCACCGGTCTTTCGCGAGGTGGCGGAACGGGTGTTGGCGTGGGAGGAGGAGGCTTGAAGTATGTACATTATTCTGTTATAATAATGTACAAAACGGAGGTGATCTTATGCCGGTGATCAAACCCATTACCGACCTGCGCAACACAACGGAAATTTCAGAGCTTTGCCATGCACACCGCGAACTGATCTTCATTACCAAAAACGGCTACGGGGACCTGGTGGTCATGAGCATCGAAGCGTATGAGGAGCTGCTGGAGAATGCAGCCATCCGCGCCGCTGTCGCCGAGGCGGAGGCTGAGCTGGAACACGGCGGACAGCTGCACGACGCCAAAACCGCGCTCTCTGCGCTTCGGAGGAAGCATTTTTGATCATTGGCGATTATAGACCCTTTCCACATAGACACGCCAAACAGCCTCTCACGTTGTTCGTGGGAGGCTTTGTTTTGGTTGGAGATGGGCGGGGGCTACTCTTTGTTTAAACGGCGCAGGAGGCTGATGGCGAGTACGAGGTCGTCTTCTTTGAGACGGTGCAGCTCCTGAATGGCTGTTTGCAGCAGCGCGGGGTGTTCGATGGTGTCATCGAAAAACTGGCTGGGGGTGATGTCGAAGTAGTCGCAGATTTGCAGAAACTCGGCCATGGGCGGGAGGGATTTGCCGGAGGAGATGTTATAGATATAGCTGCGGCTGTGTCCGAGGTCGTAGCTCATTTGGTATTCGGAGACGCCTTTTTGCAGTCGCAGCTGTGAAATCCTGTCTCGGATGAATTCTGTTGTCATGTGCTTCACCACCTGTTCTATATATTCTAGGTGGCGATTTGCGGATAATGCTCCAAGAAAATACGTCGTAAGTATTGAATTACTCCATTATAATATGTTATTATAATAAAAATGACGATTATTCTTGGATCCAACATGAAACTTCATCCATTTCCAGTAGAAAATTGCACGAAAAAGCCCTTCACGCTTACGCGCGAAAGGCTTTGAAAAATCTTCGCTTAACGATCTTTTGAGTTAATAATGTTGTTCGGGAAAAGGGACGCACGGATGAGATCCGCCGGGTCTATCTCCAGGGCATCTGCAATGTTGAAAAATACATCCAGTGAAAACGGTCGAGCAATTCCGGGGGCTTCAATCGAACTGATATGAGAACGACTGACGTTCGCCTTCTCTGCAAGTTGCTCCTGCGTCATGCCGCGGGTCTTTCTCAGGGCAGAAATGGCGATGCCCAATTGAATAAACCTGTCTCGATTTTTGAACTCGTTTTCTTTCCTCATCTGCATCACCTGTGCGTCTTCTGTCTTACTGATATTATATCCTGTGATGCATCAGAACTCTGCATTTATATAAAAGCACTTGACTAATATTTTGAGCAATGATAGAATGTAACAGGAGTATGTTGTCTCTCAAGAGCAAATCACAACGAGGACGGCGGTGAGAACGATGGTCTGCACCTTCTTCGGACACAGCGATTGCTATGCCAACATTTCCCCCGTCCTGCTGCCGATCCTGCGTCAGCTGGTCGGCGAAGGGGTGGACACCTTTCTGGTCGGCAACCACGGCGGATTTGACGGCAAGGTGTATGCCGCGCTGCGCCGTCTGAAAGAGGAACTCCCCGCGATTCAATACCATGTCATCCTCGCCTATCCACCCGGCCGACAGGAGGAATTTCCGGCCTATCCGCCCGAGGTGACCCTCTGTCCCGAAGGCGTCGAAAACGGCCCGCCGCGCTTTGCCATCACCCGCCGAAACCGTTGGATGGTGGAACAGGCGGATGTTGTCATCACCTACATCACCCACCCCTGGGGCGGCGCGGCGCAGTTTGTCCGCATGGCCGAACGGCGGGGAAAGCGCATCATCCATCTCGCCCCTCTTCTTGAGGAATAGAGCAGCAGCCTACACACACTTTTTTTCCCGGTACACCCCGCACGGAAGATGATCGCACCGCGCGGCCCTGCGCGGCAGTCGAGAAACTGCGGGAAGGTTCGGTTTGCCGGGCCCTGCCCGGTTTTTCTTCAGAGGCTCCCATGCTCTTTTCCATAACAGAAAAAGGACAGCTGACGGAAAGCCGCCGCTGTCCTTTTTCGCTGGGTCGGGATGAGGGAAAAAGAAAGCCGCTCAAGCGAAATGTGCTGAGCGGCTTTGGCTGCGGGACTAGGATTCGAACCCAGACAAACAGAGTCAGAGTCTGCCGTGCTACCGTTACACAATCCCGCAACGACTTGTTTAGTATACACCATTCTCCCCCGTTTGTCAAGGCCCTATCCTTGTTTTTTGACGATTTTTTCAAAAGAATTCGCCAACCTGCCACCGCCTGCGGCGATTCCTGTCCACAGGAGCAAAGAAAATCGCCGCAGAACCGAAGCTCTGCGGCATTTTGGCTGCGGGACTAGGCTTCGAACCCAGACAAACAGAGT
>JAFQKL010000183.1 GCA_017396965.1 Clostridia bacterium | reverse complement strand
CACACTCCCCCATCCCTCTCAATCCACACCTTCCCGCCAACGCAGCCCCGCCAAGCCCGACGTCCAGCGTCCCCCGTCCCCCCGCAAAAAAGAAGCCCCCCGGCTGCCCGGAGGACTTCCTCTGTCTCATCACATCAAAACATCTTAACAACAGGATGCCATCAAAAGAGCCTCACAGACAGAACAGACCAAACGGCCCAAACCGCCCGAACCAACTGGCTCCCCAGGGCCATTCACCCCACTGCCGTCCCCGGATCGGGATCGGCCCAGCCGCCCTTGTGCTGCTCCTCGTTCTGCCGCGCCAGCTCCGCCACCAGCCGCTCCCGCTCCGCCGCGATCTCCTTGCGCAGACGCAGCGGTAGCATCTCGCGCTGCTCGTCGCTCAGGCGGTCGGGGTAGATCGTCGGCAGGATGGATACCCGGATCTGCCCGGCGCAGATGGCGTGGTGCTCCTCCCAGAGATGGTAGGTGCCCTCAATCGCCACCGGCACGATCGGCGCGCCGGCGTTGATGGCCGTCACAAAGCCGCCCTTCTTGAAGGGCTTCACCTCGCCGCCGCCGCTGCGCGTCCCCTCAGGGAAGATGCAGAGGATGCCCCCCTGCTGCAGCCGGTCGACGCACTGGTCCAACAGCATCGCCATCGCCCCGCGCGGATCCTCGCGGCAGATGCTCACGCAGCCGATCTCCCGCATCCAGTGGCCCAGCGCCGGGATGCGGTCGAGCGAGGACTTGGCGATAAAGCCGTACGGCCGGCCGAGGGCCAGCAGCAGGGCGGGAATGTCGAAAAAGCTCTGGTGGTTGCCCATCATCATAAAGCCGCCGTCGGGCAGGTTCTGCAGCCCCGTCACCGTCACCTCGCTGCCGGTGGCCCGCAGCAGGTCGGCCGCCCAGCGGGGGACCCAGTAGTTGACCATCTCGGTGGCCCGCTCATGGTTGCCCCGCTTGCGATGCCAGCCGATGACGGCCAGCAGAAACATGGCAAAGGTCATGTAGCCCACGAGATACAGCAGCCAGAATACCGTTTTGATCAAAGGTGACACCCCATTTCGCCGGTCGCCCGGAGGTTTGTTGGATTTCTGAAGAAAGACACGGAAGAGGGGAGAAATCCCCTAAATTTCAAAGTTTTTTCAAGGACGAAAAACCCCGCCCCCCGCCCCGCTTTGACGGCGGATTCCCACCGGCGAAACGGCGTCGGGACGGCTAAGAAACGGATAAGAAGTCGCCGACGGCGGCGGGTTTGTCGCTGTTTTCGGGATATTACTCTAATCATATACCAACTCGCCCTGTTTGTCAAAAAGAGACCCCATTAAAATTTTAGGGAGGAATAGAATTATGATCCGCCACATCGTCATGTTCCGCTTTGCCGAGGAGGCCGACGGGAGAAGCAAGCAGGAGAACCTCGAGTTCGCCAGAAACAAGCTCCTGGCCCTGCCCGAGGTGATCCCGGAGATCAAGAGCTTTGAGGTGCATCTCAACTGCAATCTGAACGGCACCAACTGCGACATCTGCGCCATCGGTGACTACGAGAACCTCGACGACCTCGAGGCCTACCGCGTCCACCCCGCCCACAAGGCGGTCGGCATCTTCATGCGCGCCGTCGCCGAGCAGCGGGCGGCGTTTGACTTCGAGGTGTAAGCAGACGGCAGGCGAAGAAAGCGCCCCTCACCTGATTTTTGCTGCAAGGGAGGCAAGTTCCATGGAATTTCGCAAGACCACGGCGGCGGAGGTCGAAGCCGTTGCCGCCATCTACGCCTACGCCAAGCGGGCCTTCCGCGAGGCGGGCATCCCCCAGTGGCAGGGGATCTACCCCGATGCCGCCACCGTCCGGGGCGACATTGAAGCCGGCATCGGCTACGTCCTCGTCGACGGGGCGGAGCCGGTGGGCGCCGTCGCCCTCACCACCGCGCCGGAGGAGGTCTACCGCCGCATCACCGGCGGCACCTGGCTGACCGGGGAATCGGAGCAGTACATGACCGTCCACCGCATCGCCGTCGCCGAAGGCCGGCGCGGACAGGGGCTGTCCAAGGCCATCATGCGCGAGGTGGAGGCGCTGGCCCGCTCGCTTGGCCTGCCCTCCATCCGGGTGGACACCCACGAGCAAAACGCCAATATGCGCGGGATGCTGGCCTCGATGGGCTACACCCAGTGCGGCGATATCATCTTAATCGACGGCGACGAGGCCGGCGACCCCCGCCTCTGCTACGAGAAGCTGTTGTAAGCAGCGCACACCCCGGCCCGCACAGCCGCGGCCCGCGTCTCCTCGCGGGCGGCCGGCGGCCGGATTGCTTCTGCACGAAGTCCACAGGAATTCATCCTGCGATCCACAGAAAATCTTATGAGAGAAGGGTGGTTTTCCATGTCAGATTCTGCAAGACCCCTGCGCATCGCCGTCCTCGGCGCCGGCGGTGTCGGCGCGCTGGTGGCCGCTGCCCTGGCGCAGCAGTTTCCGGCGGAGACGTTTCTGCTCGCCCGCGGCGAGAACCTCGCCGCCATCCGCGAGCAGGGCATCCGGGTGGAGTCGGTCAAGCTGGGCGACTTTGTCGCCCGCCCGGCCCTCGTGAGCGACAACGCCGCCGACATCGGCCCCGTCGACGTGGTGATCCTCGCCTGCAAGGGCCATCAGCTGGAGGAGGCCTGCCGCACCGTCGCCCCGCTGCTGCGGGAGGAGACGGTGGTGCTGCCGCTGCTCAACGGCGTGATGGTCTCGGAGATGATCGCGCCGCTGCTGCCGCCCTGTGTGGTGGCGGACGGCACCATCCACGTCTTCTCCGCCCTCACCGCCCCCGGCCAGGTGCGCCAGACGGCGGGGCTTTGCGCCATCGCCCTCGGCCACGCGGACGGCCGCCGTCCCCCCGTCTTCGACGCCCTCGCCGCGCGGCTCACCGCCTGCGGCCTGCCCACCACCGTGTCGCAGGACATCCGGGTGGACAGCTGGGTGAAGTACGTCATCATGTGCGGCAACAGCACCATCTTCTGCCACTACGACGCCCCGGCCGGCACGGTGCGGGAGCAGGCGGGGTTTGAGACGGTGGTGCGCGCCGTCAGCGGCGAGCTGCTGGCAGTGGCCGCCGCCCTCGGCGTCGCCCTGCCGGAGGGGCTGGGGCAGCGGCATTTCGACGAGTTCCTCGCCATGCCGCCCGCCACCGTCACCTCCCTCTACCGCGACCTGCGCGCCGGCAAGCCGGCCGCCGCCACCGAGCTGGCCCACGTCATCGGCCGCCTGGTGACGCTGGGCGAGGCGGCGGGGGTGGACACCCCCTACCACCGCGGCGCCCTCACCAAATGGCAGTAAGCGGCGCGGCCGTATGCTGCGCGGCGGTACGCTGCGCGGTGGTGTGCTGCGCGGCAGCACGCTGCGCGAACGTAAACTGCGCGGCGGTACGCTGTGCGGCGGCCATACTCTGAGTGTAGCGCCTCTTTGTGTGCAAACAGTGAACTTTCGCGCCGCCACCGCCCCTCAACTTCAAGAATCTGTCCCGCCCCCCCGCACAGGTTTCCCCACCCCCCCAGCACCCGCATCAACGCAAACGACCAGGTCTGTCAAGGGCTGTGAGGGGTGGAGATTTTCCTATTCACACCGCTGACCCGCGTCCGTGCAAAAGGCCAGGTCTGTCAAGGGCTTCGAGGGGTGGAGATTTTCAAAAAATCCGTCTCCCGCAAGGATTTTTTGAAAATACTACCCCGTCCCTTGACAGACCGATCGGCCCCCACCCCACAATGGAAAGAGGGGCGAAGCCACTCCTGTGCTTCGCCCCATGTCTGCCAAACAGCAGGCAGCGAAAGTCTGGGAGTATGCTCTGCGTTACTGCGACGCGGTCGGCTCCCGCGTCACCGCGACGCACCCGCCCCCCCACTGTTTACAAAAGAAAACCCCAAAAGAATAAAGAAGGAGGAATTCCCATGCCCGAAGTCTTTTCCTGGGCCGCCTTCGGCGCCCTGCTGTCCAGCCTCTGGCGGACGGTGGTCATTCTCGCCCTCTGTCTCATCGGCGTCAAGATGATGCTCAAGCTGTTCGACCGCGGCTTTGAAAAGCTCAAGATCGACCAGATCCTGCGCACCATCTCGCGCAACATCTTCAAGTTCCTGCTCTACTTCCTCACCCTGCTCATCGTGGCCGATTCGCTGGGCATCTCGGTCACCTCGCTGATCGCCGCCTTCTCGGTGGTCGGTCTTGCCGCCTCGCTGGCGGTGCAGGGCAGCCTCACCAACGTCGCCTCCGGCGTGGTGCTGCTGCTCACCCAGCCGTTCAGCAAGGGGGACTTCGTCGAGGCCGGCGGCGTGTCCGGCACGGTGGAGGACGTCGGCCTCATCTATACCCTGCTGGTCACCGGCGACAACAAGGTGATCCACGTCCCCAACAGCGAGATCTCCGCCACCAAGATCACCAACTACTCAGCGAAGACGAACCGCCGCGTGGATGTCGCCATCTCCGCCTCCTACGACGATGCCACCGAAAAGGTGAAAAATTCCATCCGCTCCGCCATCGCCTCGGTGGACGGCATCCTCGACGACCCCGCCCCCTTCATCAACATCAGCAGCTATGGCGACAGTGCCATCAACTACATCGTGCGCGTCTGGTGCAGCGGGGACGACTACTGGAACGTCAACTTCGCCCTCACCGAAGCCATCCGCGTGGCCTTTGAGCGCGACGGCGTGGAGATGACCTACAACCACCTCAACGTCCATATTCTCGACAACGCGGCGGAGAAATAACCGCCGCCGCGCCACACCACAGAGGGAAAAATCTGCCGCAGCCTCTTTACAAACAAAAACAGATCTGCTATAATCAGGTCAACCGCGACGCGGAAATGGGGCACACCACCTCGGGTGTGATCTGTTTCCGCGTCGCCTTTTTTCGCGGTGAGGCCCCGTGATCCTCGAACACGGGCGCGGGGCTGCCCCCGTTTTCCCAAACCATTTTCAGTTTTAAAGGAGGTTTCCCCATGAACGCCAGTTTTGCCATCCAGCTGCTGCCCTCTGTGGAGCGAGAAAAGCTCCTCCCCGTGGTGGATGAGGTGATTGCCTACATTCAGTCCCACGGCCTCAAGACCGTCGTCGGCCCGTTTGAAACGGTGATCGAGGGCGACTTCGACCAGCTGATCGAGATCCTGCGCGGCTGCTGCAAGGTCTGCGTGGAGGCGGGCGCGCCCAGCCTGATGAGCTATGTCAAGATCAGCTACAACCCCGGCGGCGACGGCTTCCTCACCATCGCCGACAAGATCGACAAGTACAGCAAATGAGTGAGGCTTGTCTGCACATCTTCGATGTCGACGGCACCCTGCTCGACTCGATGTCCCTCTGGGACAACCTCGCCCACCGCTATCTCGCCGAAAAAGGGCTGACCGCGCCCGCGGACCTCAAGAAAACCCTCGAGGCGATGACGCTGGCCGAGTCCACCGCCTGGTTTCACGAGGCGCTCGGCATCCCCGAGCCGCCCGCCGCGATCGAGCGGGAGCTGCTCGCCCTGATCGAGCGCCAGTACCGCGAGGAGGTGCGCCTCTTCCCCGGCGCCGCCGCATTTCTCCACGCCCTGCGCCGGGAGGGCGGGCGGATGGTGATCTTCACCACCTCCGACCTCGCCTGCATCACCCCGGCGCTGCGCCGCGAGGGGGTGCTGGCGCTGTTCGACGAGATCTACACCGCCGCCACCCTCGGACATGGCAAGAGCGGGCCGGAGGGCTTTCTCGCCATCTGCCGCCTGCAGGGGGTGTCCCCCGCCGAGACGCTGGTGTATGAGGACGCCGACTACGCCATCGCCGCCGCCCGCGCCGCCGGCTGCCGGGTGCGGGTGTGTCCCAACTGGCCGTAACCCGACCTCCGCCCCGGTGGAAGAGGCGTCGCCGCCCTCTTGCGCCGGGGCGCTGTTTCTGGTATACTATCCCTGCGGCAAGGCTTAGCACGAAAGAAAGCAGGTGGTTTTCATGTCAGCCGGCACCCCTCAAAAGCCCACCATCCTTGTGGTGGAGGACAATGTCATCAACCGCGAGCTGCTGCTCGAATACCTCTCCGGCCCCTACAACGTCCTCTGGGCCGCCAACGGGCTGGACGCGCTCGAGCTGATCGAGAGCAACCTGCGCACCATCAAGCTGGTGCTGCTCGACATTGTCATGCCCGGCTTCAACGGCTTCGACGTGCTGGAGGAGATGAACAGCCAGGGCTGGATCGAGTACATCCCGGTGGTGATTGTCTCCTCGGAGGGGGCAGAGACGGTGCGCAACGAGGCGTATCTGCACAATGTGATGGACTATATCGTCAAGCCCTTCAGCCCCGAGGAGGTGCTCGCCTGCGTGCGGAGGATTCTGCTGTGAGCGCCGGGGGTTGACAGCTGCCGCGATTCCGGCTACAATAAAAGGACGCAGCCCGCCCGCCGGCGGCCTGCGGACCACAGGCGCCCGTAGCTCAGCAGGATAGAGCATTCGCCTCCTAAGCGAAAGGCCGCGCGTTCGAATCGCGCCGGGCGCGCCAGAAATCTCTCCCCGGTGACAGGTGTTGCCGGGGATTTTTTGTGGACTTTTTTTGACGGAGGTGTTTTGCGCGATGCTCACAACCGAGCGGCTGATTCTGCGCCCCTTTGAGGAGGGGGACGCGGCCGCCCTTTTCGCCTATTGGCAGCACCCGACCGTCCACTGCTTTGTCCCCTCGCGGCTGGACAGCATGGAGCAGGCGGTGGAGCGGGCGCGCAAGCGGGCGGCGGAGCGGGAGTACTGCTTTGCCGTTGTGCTGAAGGAGACGGGGGAGGTGATCGGCGAGGTGGAGGCCTACCCCGAGAGCGGCGACCCCCACAACCCGGACGCGCCCAGGGATACCTTCAGCCCCTGCTGGATGCTCCACCCCGCCCGGCAGGGCAGGGGCTATGCCCTGGAGGCGACACGGGCCTTTCTCGACTATCTGTTTCGCCAAAAGGGCGCCCGGCGGGTGTACGCCTATGTGGAGGAGGACAATCTGCCCGGTCAGCGGCTGTGTGAGCGGCTGGGGATGCGCCGGGAGGGGCTGTTTCTCGAGTTTGTCTCCTTTGTCAGCAACCCCGACGGCTCGCCGCTCTATGAGAACACGATGCAGTACGCCCTTCTGCGCCGGGAATGGCCCGGTTTGTGAGTCCGTTGCCCGTGAAAAAACAACAGGCCGCCACCCGGCACAGCGCCGGGCGGCGGCCTCTGCTTGTTGAAAAACCCCTGCGTAAAAAATCAAAGAAAACCGCCTTGCCGGTTTTCTGCCTCATCCCGGGCGCGGGACCGGATGTCAAGGGCGCCGAAGGCGGGGAGACGGAACATTTTTGTCCCGTCCCCCGCAAGGGACAAAAATTTTCTGTCTCCCGCACCCTTGACAGGAGGGACACGGGTCATGCTGCT
>JAFQKL010000182.1 GCA_017396965.1 Clostridia bacterium | reverse complement strand
CCCCCCCCCCCCCCCCCCCGTCCCACGCAAAGATCTCCGCTCTCTTCCCTTTGAAACAGGCCGTCAGCGAAACGCCACCGGCTTGCCCTTCACAGTGTTCTCCTCCTCGCCGGCCCCCTCGGGGAAGGACATCGAGAAGAACATCCGGGCCGCCTTCGTCGTGCCGAAATCGCGGTTGGAGCCGGTGTCCTGCACCTTGTTGAAGGCCTCGCGGAACATGGCGTTGTGCGCCTCCTCGCGCTCGAGCAGGAAGTCGATCGTCTCGCGCACCTTGCGGTCGTTGATCTGGCGGTGCAGATACTCGTAGACCACCTTGGCCCGCTGCTCCGAAGCGATGTTGGAGAGCAGGTCGGCGCAGAGGTCGCCCGTCACCGAGACATAGTCCGCCGTCCAGGAGTAGCCCGAGGCGTTGATCAGCCCGGGGGCGAGGCCGAGGACAACGTGGGTCTGAATCTCGCCCGCCGGCGTCTTGCGGGCGTCCACCTCGCTGCCGTTGAGCAGGTTGATGGTCTGGGCCACCATCTCCATGTGGCTGAGCTCCTCGGCAGCGATGCTTAAAAAGAGATCCTTGATCTCAGGGTTCTTGATGCGAAAGCTCTGCGCCATATACTGCATCGCCGCCTTCAGCTCGCCGTTGCAGCCGCCCAGCTGCTCCTGCAGCAGCGCCGCGTACTGCGGATTCGGCCGCTCCACCTCCACCGGGTGAAAGAGCAGCTTTTCATGGTGAAACATAAGGGAATCCCTCCTTGAAACCGTTTTCACTGGAGGGCCGATCGGCCCCCCTTCATAGCATCCCTTCGCAGGCCCCTTTGATTCGGGGGAAAAACTTCCGCCGGAAAATGTGCGTTTCAAATTGCGCTTTTCCCCAAAGTGTGATATGATAAAAGTTATCAGAGCCCGTCCGCCGGAAAAGAACCGGCAAAGATGCGATTAAGGAAAGGAACGAATGCCGTGGCCAAGTTGAAAAAGATGCTGGGCGACTTGAACTCGCCCCAGTGTGCCGCCCTCTCGCGCAAGATGGAGTCGATGGAGCAGGAGAAACTCGCCAAGTGGGCCGTCGCCTACGCCAAGGAGCGCTACCTCCCCATCACCTTAAGTCACTACACCGGCACCGAAACCTATCTCGATGAGGCGATTTCCGCCTGTGAGCTGTACTTCGACCGCCGGATGCCCCTCGCCAAGGCCAAGCCCTACCTCACCTGGGCCCGCCAGCAGGCGGCGATGCTGGAGCAGCCCGACCGCCTCGCCGCCGCCAACGCCGTGGTCTCCGCCTGCTTCGCCATCCTCACGGTGGACAGCGCCCTCGGCGCCTTCTTCTACGGCGCCGCCGCCGTCGCCTACAGCGAGGTGGGCCTCGAGGAGAGCGATGAGACGTACAACGCCATCGCCGAACGCGAGTTTGAAGCTGCCCTCCGGGCGCTGGAGGCGCTGGAAACAGCCGAATAGTCCGCCCGCCCTTTGCAGGAGAGCAGGGGACAGACCGTCCGCCCCCTGCCGCAAGTTCCGTGCTTCCCAGTTTAAGACAGAATCTTGACAGAAATATTGCGAAATGATATACTTTTGTGGATAAAGCTGCCGCTTGCCCCCGGTGCCCCCGGGGAGGCCCCGGGCCGTCTGCGGATCGGCGCGCTTTGTCCGCTGTGATTTCCGCCCCGGAGGTACTGTTTTATGGATTCCAAGTTTGCGCTGTACACCCTCAAGCGCTTTGGCATGGCGCTGCTGACCATCTTCCTGGTGGTCGCCATCACCTTCTTCGTCATGCACGCCATCCCCGCCTCGCCCTTCTCCTCGGAAAAGGCCAAGTCGGATGCCACCATCGCCGCCCTCGAGGCCAAATACGGGTTCGACAAGCCGGTGCCGGTGCAGTTTCTCAACTACTTAAAGAACATCATCTTCCACTTCGATTTCGGCCTCTCCACCGGCTGGGTGGGCAACACCGTCATCGACCTGATCAAGGACGGCCTCTCCTATTCGGCGAGGATCGGCCTCTCCGCCGCCTGTACGGCGATTGTCTGCGGCATCGTCTTCGGCTGCATCGCCGCCCTGCAGCGCGGCAAGTTTCTTGACAAGCTGGTGCAGGTGCTCACCACCGCCCTCGTCTCCATGCCCTCCTTCGTGGTGGCGACGCTGCTGCTGATGCTCTTCGTCTTGAAGCTGCGCTGGCTCCCCAACCGCGCCACCGATCCCGGCGGCCTGATCCTGCCCATCATCTCCTTAAGCCTCTACCCGATGGCCTACATCACCCGCCTCACCCGCTCCTCGATGCTGGATGTTCTGGGGCAGGACTACATCCGCACCGCCCGCGCCAAGGGTCTTTCGAACTTTAAGGTCATCTTCAAGCACGCCTTAAAGAACGCCCTCGGCCCCGTCATCACCTATGCAGGCCCGATGATGGCCTATATCCTCACCGGCAGCATGGTGGTGGAAAACATCTTCTCCATCCCCGGCCTCGGCCGCCTGTTTGTCAACAGTATGCTGCGCACCGACTACATGATGATCATGGGCGTCACCATCTTCCTTGCCACCATGATTATCATCATGAACTTTGTCGGCGACGTGCTGTACAAGATCATTGACCCCAGAATCGACCTGGGCTGAGCAGAGGGGAGGAACAACAACGATGGAACAGAACACCGCTCAGAAAGCCCCCAAGAAAAACCTCTTCAGCTTCCAGCTCAGTCCCGAGCTCTGGCAGGACGCCAGCGACGAGCAGAAGGCCCAGCAGGTGCAGATGCGCGAATCGGTCTCCTTCTTCAAGGACGCCATGCGCCGCCTCGGCAAGAACAAGCTGGCCATGCTCTGCCTTTTTATCATCATCGTCATCATGCTGGTCGCCTTCATCGCCCCCGCCTTTTATCCTTACACCTATGAGGAGCAGGACACCTCGCGCAAGTTCTTGAAGCCGATGCAGTATTCGGAGTCGGAACTTGCCCGCATGGAGGCAGGGGAGAAGATCTTCCCCCATTTCATGGGCACGGATGCCTTAGGGCGTGACTACGCCATCCGCGTCATCTACGGTACGCGCATCTCGCTGATGGTCGGCATCTTCGCCGCCGCCATCGTCGTCTGCATCGGCATCATGTACGGCTCGATCTCCGGCTACTTTGGCGGCAAGGTGGACCTGATCATGATGCGCATTGTCGACATCATCTATGCGCTGCCCGATGTGCTCATCATCATCTTACTCTCGGTTGCCATTGAAGACATCATCGCCCAGTCCACCAGCAAGCTGGTCTTAAAGCTCGGCTCCGGCATGATCAGTATCTTCATCGTCTTCGGCCTGCTCTACTGGGTGGGCATGGCCCGCCAGGTGCGCGGTCAGATTCTCTCGGTCAAGGAGCAGGAGTACGTTTTGGCCTCCAAGGCCATCGGCGCCAAGCCCTTTGACATCATCAGAAAGCACATGATCCCCAACTGTATCTCGGTCATTATCATCACGGCGGCGCTGCAGATCCCCTCCGCCATCTTCACCGAGAGCTTTCTCTCCTACCTCGGCATGGGCGTTGCCATCCCCATGCCCTCCCTTGGCTCCTTAGCCTCCGATGCCCGCGCGGGACTGGTCTCCCACCCCCATCTGCTGCTCTGTCCCGCCCTTTCGATTTTCCTCATCGTGCTGTCCTTCAATCTGCTGGGCAACGGCCTGCGCGATGCCTTTGACCCCAAGCTGCGGTCGTAATCAGGAG
Organism: Clostridia bacterium; assembly: GCA_017396965.1. Taxonomy (GTDB): domain Bacteria; phylum Bacillota; class Clostridia; order Oscillospirales; family Feifaniaceae; genus Galloscillospira. The sequence continues at coordinate 37 of JAFQKL010000182.1, read as the reverse complement.
GAATGAAGCATGAGTAACGAAACGAACTACATTCTGG
>JAFQKL010000019.1 GCA_017396965.1 Clostridia bacterium | reverse complement strand
TTTCCGCTTCCGGCCTTACCCAGCACAACAACGGACCGGCCCGCCCTGATATGCGCCAAGATCTGGTCACTCTCCTGACGATGAAACACCGAGCCACCCACAGGGTGAAAACTCTCTCGATAATTGCGGTTCAAGGAGCGCACAACAGGCAGACTCCGCTCATCTCTAGGTAGCAGACGAAGTGGATATCCTTGTTGCTCCAGCCAGCCAACAACCTCCGAAGCGGTGATCGGCTTGCCCCACCGTTGCTGGTCATTGGCGTAATTCTCAAGCAGGATCCGGATGGTGGAAGGCGTCTCTTTGTTTGGCCGTGTGAACAGTATTGCGATCTGGTTTTCCAGCTGCTGTTCCTGAGTGGGACTGAAGGAGATCTGTTCAAAATAGCAGTTCGTAAGAAGAGAGAAAGCTTCCTCGTCAAGATCAGCTCCCCTGTCGACATCGTCCCCTGAAAGCTGTTGTTTTACCGCGTCCCACCACTTGCGAAGTGGTTCGTTGGTCAGCTGATGCTTAAGAAAATCCTCCATATCATTACAGCGTCTGGCTCGGTCACAAAGACTGTCCAACTCATCATAGGAGACAGGGGAGACAAAATGGTAATGACGATTTGGTTCGCTCTGGATACGTTGTTTTGCTGTCTGGAACACACGATGTCTCAGGATATCCGAGGGACGCCAATGCTGCTGTACTCCATTTGAAGCCTTGCATTGATAATAGCAGCGTGTGCCGTCTGTTTCAGTGACAACAAACTCAATGCCTTCCCCTTCCCTCCCGAGCGGTTCAACCTCGATAGAGGAGATCTTCTCCAGAATCAACCGCAGCAGATGCTCCGCTAAAATGCGATTTTCATAAACATTCCCGCTTTTGTCCGCTCTTCCTCCTGCTTCAAAGCCCATTCGGTTCCCTCGTTTCATTGTTTTCTGTATCGGTATTATTGTATCATACGCTGCTTTCGGTTTCAACAAGACCAGAGGGGAAGAGTGATTTGCCAGATAAAGTGAGAGGCGTTTGATGGAATCCGGTGGTGATCCGTCGAACACCTTTTTCGACAACAGCGCGCAAAACACGTACAGTCAAACCGATCCCCGCTGAATGCTACTGCACAAAAACTGTGAATTCCAGAAAAATCTGCCCCACTGGGATCAGGGTTGCCTCTCCGAATGCACAGATGCCCTTCGCCCAATCAATCCGCGCGCACTTCTCAGAAATCCCCATTTTTCCTCGGCTCCGGTCACTCCATCCCGCCTGAAAGCGGCCACTTCCCCTCGACAATCCAAAGGATTCATGCTATACTTTCCCCAAAGAAAACAAACCATCTCAGCCTTGAAACCACGCCTCTATCATGCTGATTGCAGAAAAGAAGGTGTCCTATGTTTGACTATCGCAGCATTGAAGCAACCCGGCTTGACATTATGCGGGAGCCGGAGACCACAAAGCCCAGAAGTTTCCTGAAATCAGTTTCTGCTTTCGCGAATTCCTCGGGTGGACATATCGTGTTCGGTGTGACGGATGACAACCGCCAAGCCATCGGTGTGGAGGATGCGCAATATACCGCTGGAAAAATCGCCGAGCTGATCGGTACCCGCATCTCGCCAACATCTTGAGGTTCTCGTTGATGGAGAAGCGGGAGGAGTGAGAATATGAGAGAGATCGATATCCGGTATTGAGCGTTCCAGGGTGACACAGCAGTCCCACTAAGCCACGCTGAGATGTACTGGAGATTTTTCTTGGTTTAGGAGCTCGATGATGAGACCATTCAAACGATTGACCTTTATCTGCACAATCCTGTCTCTGATTTCGTTTACGCTTTGTCTGGGACTGCATTATGGTCTTAGCGGGGAAGAAGCAGAGTTTTGGGTAAATGTGTGTCTTGCGGTATTCGGGAGTTCGTTGCTTACAGCACTCAGCTCTTTGGTTTCATATCTCCACGAAAGAAGAACTTCATTGGAGTCGTTCCTCTATCAGTGCAAGAATCTTCTCCATTTTTTGAGCAAGTACCAATCTGGTATGATGCTGGAAGACAAGATGAGATTTTTCTTGGACTATAACGAAATTGACAAAACGGCCTGGGATGCTGCTTTTGGGAATTTTGACTTCTTCTTTGAAAGATGCACAGGAAACCGAGAATACATCTTCACAAACATCTATCTGCCGCTGCTGCAATTTAACAGCGCGGTAAACAGACATACGGTGCATTTCAGGGAGTATTTTAGCAGCGGCGACAGGAACATCCCCGCTATGGAAGCGTTTGTCACAGAGCTGGAGTCCTACCTGATCTCCCATGAAAAACGAAGTATCCCGAAAGAGTTCGATCCAGCTGGAAATCCCATTGCATTTCGCGTGGCAATCCACCAAAGGAATAAATTGATCCATGAGATCGGTTCTGATCTGGACGGGAAATACCGCAGAATCCTGTACGCAAAGAACAAAGAAGACTGATCATAATTTCCAGCGTTTTGTTGTGGTTCAGCGCTGTTGCTGCCTCAGTAGATGCAAGATATCTGCCATGGGCGAAGTAACTTGCCCGGCTTCCGGCCCTGACTGTTGGATTAGCCTCCATATAGATGGCTGCACATGAAGATTACTATGTATCCAAAGTGACCAGTAGCTCCAGGTTTTGCAAACACAATGAATGCGGGCGGCGCAAAGCCGCCCGCATTCGGCATTTTCGGGGTTTTTAGTCCCGCACTTCTTGGGTCAACACTGCAGAGACATGGAGGGGTGTGACTCACCCCCGCCCTGGTGGTACACTTTCAGGAAAATGTCAGCCGCGCCCTTTTTGGCGCGGCTGGTGGCGGCTGGGTGGAAGAGGCTTCCCCTCATTCGAGATAAAGGAAAAAAGAACCCGCACGCTCAACCGGCCTCCCTGCTGCCGTCCCGGGCTGTGGAGCGGCGCTGTCGGGAACTGCGGAGGTGCGGCCGCCGCCCTTCGCAAAGCGTTTCGACGGGATTTTCACCCGCTGAGCCGTCGCAGAAACCCTGTTTCTGCGACGGCTTTTGTCTTACAACGAATCCACCGCAACAGCACTCCGTTCCTTCGCCGTCTCCAGCAGATTCGTCATGCTCTTGAGACTGATGGCAAGGGTCGACGTATTGTGCAGCAGCGCCAGCGGGGCCGGGGCGAGAATGCCGAGGGCACCCAAGGCGATCAGGCCGGCGTTGAAGCTCAGGATAAAGCGATAGTTGTCGTCGATCCGCCGCATCAGCCCCATCGACAGCCGGCGCAGCGTCACCAGCGGACGCAGATCCTCCGCGGTGAGGGTGATGTCCGCCACCTCGCGGGCGATGGCCGAGCCGCTGCCGATGGCGAGGCCGACGTCGGCCGCCGAGAGGGCGGGGGAGTCGTTGACGCCGTCGCCGATCATCAGCACCTTGCGGCCCGCCTCGCGCTCGCGCTGGATGAAGGCGGCCTTGTCCTCCGGCAGTACGCCGTAGAGGCACTGATCCACCCCGGCCTTTTTGGCGGCGGCGAGGGCGGCGGCCTCGCTGTCGCCGGTCAGCATCACCACGCGCGCGACGCCCAGTTCCTTGAGCGCCGCCACCACCTCGGCCGCCTCCGGCCGCAGCGGGTCTTCGATGCAGAGCACGGCGGCCAGCTCCCCGCCGATCGCCATGTAGAGATGGGAACACTCGCCGGGCAGGGCGTCGTAAGCCTCCTGTCCGCCCTCCGGCAGACGGCAGGCCTCGTCCTGGAAGACAAAGTGATAGCTGCCGATCACCACCCGCTTGCCCTCGATGCGGCTGGAGATGCCGTGCGCCACCACATACTCCACCTCCGAGTGGCGCTCCTCGTGCAGCAGCCCCTGCTCCTTGGCGTGGTTGACCACCGCCGTCGCCACCGGGTGGGGGAAATGCTCCTCGAGGCAGGCGGCCAGACGCAGCATCTCGGTTCCGTCGTTGCCGCCGAAGGGCACCACGCGGGTGACCTTGGGGGCGGCGTTGGTGAGGGTGCCGGTTTTGTCGAACACCACCGTGTCCGCCCGGGCCACCGCCTCCAAATAGCGGCCGCCCTTCACCGCCATCCGCCGCTCGCGGCCCTCGCGCATGGCGGAGAGCACGGCGATGGGAATCGCCAGCTTCAAGGCGCAGGAGAAGTCGGCCATGAGGATGGAGGTGGCGCGCAGCGAGTCGCGGGTCAGCGCCCAGGTGAGGGCGGTGCCGGCGAGACTGTAGGGCACCAGCTTGTCGGCCAGGTTGGCGGCGCGGTCTTCGGCGGCGGACTTCAGCCGCTGCGTCTCCTCGATCATCCGCACAATGCGGTCGTACCGCCCCTCGCCGACGCTGCTGCGCACCCGGATGACGCACTCGCCCTCCTCCACGGCGGTGCCGGCATACACCAGCGCCCCCACGCCCTTGCGCACTGCCAGCGGCTCGCCGGTCATGCTCGCCTGGTTGACCATCGCCTCGCCCTCGGCCACCTCGCCGTCTAAGGGGATGAGGCCGCCGGTGCGCACCACCACCAGGTCGTCGACCTTGATGTCGGCGATGGGACAGAGCACCTCGGCGCCGTCCGCCGTGCGGCACCACACCTGCTCGATGGGCAGCGCCATCGAGCGGGCCAGGTCTTCCACCGTCTTCTTATGCGTCCAGTCCTCCAGCAGCTCGCCGACGCCGAGCATGAAGACGATGGAGGAGGCCGTCTCCCAGTCGCCCCGCACCAGCGAGACCATCACGGCGGCGGCGTCCAGCACCGGCACCTCCAGCTTGCCGCGCACCAGCGTGCGCAGCCCCTCCTTCAGCACCCGCCACGAGTGGACGCAGGCGGTCAGCATCCGCAGCGGCGCCGGCAGGAAGATGCGCCGCGCCGCACGGGCGATGCACATGCCCACCAGCCTGTCTTCAAAGTCACGGGTCATGGCGCGGCTGGAGTGCGGCACCTCCAGCGCCGCGGCCGCCTGCCAGGAAAAGCCGGCCAGCGCAGAGAGTACGGCGGCCCGCTCACCGCGGTAGCGAATCACGGCGTCGCAGGTGCGCTCAAACACCTGCACCTGCTCCACCCCCTCCGCCGCCTTGAGCCAGACCTCCAGCCGGTCGGCCTGCTCCGAGGTCATGCGCCGCTGCAGCAGCCGCACGCGGATGCGCCCTTTTGACTCGTGCAGAATCTTACATCTCATGTCCTTCTTCCTCCCCCCGGCGCAAGGGCTGCGCCCCCGTGCCGTTTTTGCCATACAGGAAAAGGAGAAGCCGTCGCCCGGGCGGCGAAACGGCTTCTCCGTCTTGCGCCGGCTCCCTTCCGGGGCCGGCAGTCAGCTCTCTTTACGCCTCGGCGGCCTCGGCGCAGACGGTCTCCCCGCAGGTTTCGGCGCAGGCATCCTCGATGTACTGCTCCTCGGCGGCGATGCGGTCCTCGTTGAGCTGCACGGCGTCGGCCAGGATGTCGCCGGCGTGCTCGCGCAGGCTGGTGACGGTGGACAAGGCGCACTCCTTCACCCGCAGCGCGGCGGCGGCGGTGTGGGTGTACACCTTGCGGGCATCCTTGCTGCCCAGCAGCTTAAAGCCGGCCGAGCCGAACACCACGCCGCCGACAAACAGAGCAATCTTGTCCCAATTCAAATTCACAACAATCCCTCCACATTCCATTTATTTCTTCTCGTATCCGGTGATGATGGTCAACAGAAAAAATGCCACGGTCAGCCATGCATAGAGCTTGTGCTGCTTCACCTTTTTCACCACCTGTTCTTTTAAACGGTAATTCTATTATAGACCTCCCCGCAGCACCCCTTCTGCTCCAAACCGACGGATTTTTGAATTTTTCCGATTTCTCAAAAGGAATTGAGGGAATCTGTTTAGTTAGCAAAGGGTAACTTAAGAGTTGAAGGAAAGTCTGTTTGGACGGGCAGGGGGTCAGACGGGCGCTCCCTCCGGGGCGGTGCAGGCTGCGCTTCTGGCGGCTTCGCGGCAGGCGGAGGGGGTCATGCCCACCACATCGCGGAAGGCGGCGGCGAACTTTCCCGCGTTGTCGTAGCCGAAGCTGCCGGCGATGTCCAGCACCGAACGGTCGCTCTCGCGCAGCAGCTGTGCCGCCGCCTCCATCTTCATGGCGCGGGCGGAGTGGAAGAGGGAATCGCCGAACACGCAGCGAAAACAGCTCTTGAGGCTGGTCTGCGAGGCGCCGAAACGGGCGGAAAGCTCGGCGGTGGTGACATGACGCTCCAAATGGTCACCCAGATACCGATGCACCTCCTTGGCCAGCGCCGCCTGGATGGCGGGGCAGCGGTTGGGGGGACTGCGGCGCGGCGCGGGATCGCGGGAGGAGAGCTGCAGCAGCAGTTCGAGCAGCCGCAGACGGCAAACAGCCTCCTCCCCCGCGGCGGCGAGCGACGCGATCGAGGAGAGCAGCGGGGCGGCGCCGTCGTCGGCGGGGAGAAAGCAGGGGCCGTGCTCCAGCAGCGGCAGACAGAGGGCGGCGGGGGTGCGTCCCTTCAGCTCCGGCAGCAGTGTCGCCGGCAGGGGCGCGTCGTCCGCCAGCGAGAGGACAACGCCCGTCCCCACGGGCAGCGGTCCCCCGGCCTGTGCGCCGGCGCGGCAGAGCAGCGACTCCCCCGCGGTGAGGTAGCAGCAGTCGTCGCCGCTGCACACCTCCAGCCGTCCCTCCAGGCAGTGGTACAGTTCCACAGCGGCACCACCCCGCACCGCCCCCGCCGGGAGGCGGCAGAGCGTGACACCGGGCATCAGCGAAATCATGGGCACGGGAAGGACGGGAGAGACGGCTCCGGCATGGACGTTGGCTGGCATGGAAGACCTCCTGTGTGGTTGGTGGGTGCGAAGCGGGCGGGCGAAACGTTTTCCCGCCGACCGCGGAAAACGGGGGGCGGCACCGTCATATGTTAGCAATAACTAACTTTGCGGCTGAAAAAAATGTTAGCAGAAGCTAACAGGGAGGGCATAAAAAACCGGCCGCGGCAGGAGGCGGGGGCCGGGTTTTGCAGTTAGCCAATGCTTATTATATAAGAAGCGGCCCGCCCTGTCAACCAAAATGCCGAAATTTCCCGCCGCGGGTGGTGCGCCTTGCCGCGCTCTGCCCCGAATGGTGGGGGGAGGGCCGGTTTTCCGGGCTGGATTAGCGGTTTTTCCCAAAAAAATCCGCCCCGCGAAGACATTTTCGGGTGAAAATTCTCATTCCTCCCATTTTGCATCTGGAAATATGCGCCGCGAGATGGTATACTGTCTGTAAGCGCACCTTTCTCTTCGGTGCGCACGGTCGTTTCCCGCAGGCTGCCCTGCCGCCTGCCATCCTGAAAAAAGCTGTTCCCCATAAAACATAAGGCTTCAAGGGAGGATCACTGATCATGAAAAAGAGCGTTCGCGACATCGACGTCTCCGGCAAGCGCGTTCTGGTGCGCTGTGACTTCAATGTCCCCATCAAGGGGGAGACCATCACCGATGAGAGCCGCATCGTCAAGTCGCTGCCCACCATCAAGTATCTGTCAGAGCAGGGCGCCCGCGTGGTGCTGTGTTCCCATCGCGGTCGCCCGAAGGGCAAGGTTGACCCCACCTTTTCGCTGGCGCCGGTGGCAAAGCGCCTTGCCGAGCTGCTGGGCAAGCCGGTGCCGCTGGTGGATGACTGCATCGGAGAGAAGGCCGAGGCCGCTGCCGCCGCCCTCAAGGACGGCGAGATCTGCCTGCTGGAGAATGTCCGCTTCTATGCCGAGGAGGAGAAGAACGACCCCGAGTTCGCCAAGAAGATGGCCGCCCTCGGTGAGATCTATGTCAACGACGCTTTTGGTACCGCCCACCGCGCCCACGCCTCCACCGCCGGCGTGGCCGACTATCTGCCCGCCGTCTGCGGCTTTTTGATCGAGCAGGAGCTGACCGCCATGGGCGGCATTCTGGAGGCCCCCGAGCGCCCCTTCGTCGCCATGCTGGGCGGCGCCAAGGTGTCGGACAAGCTGCCCATTTTGCAGAATCTGGTCAACAAGGTGGATGCCCTGCTGATCGGCGGCGGCATGGCCTATACCTTCGTCAAGGCAGCCGGCGGCAAGATCGGCGCTTCGCTGTGTGACGAGGAGCAGCTGCAGGTGGCCGGCGAGATCCTCGAGAAGGCCAAGGCGCGCGGCATTGACGTTCACCTCCCCGCCGATGTCCTGTGCAACACGGCGCTGGATGCCGCCGATCCCGTGCAGACCCATCCCGCGAACGACATTCCCGACGGCCTCATGGGCCTCGACATCGGCCCCAAGACCCGCGAGGAGTTCGCCGCCGTGGTCGCCAAGGCAAAGACGGTGGTCTGGAACGGGCCGATGGGCGTGTTTGAGGACGAGCGATATGCCGGCGGTACCATGGCGATGGTCAAGGCCCTCGCCGATTCGGACGGCTTTACCGTCATCGGCGGCGGTGACTCCGCCGCGGCGGCGGCCCAGTCCGGCCTGGAGGAGAAAATCACCCACATCTCCACCGGCGGCGGCGCGTCGCTGGAGTTCCTCGAGGGCAAGCCCCTGCCCGGCATCGCCTGCCTGCAGGACAAGTAAGAAATGATGCTTCGGGGAGGGCGGGCACCGGTTCGCCCTCCCCTTGTCATCCGCCGGGCATCCGTCAAGAGGCGAGGACCCATCCGCCTCCCCCGTTGACGGCTGCCCGCTTCTCCCCTCCGTATTGTAATTTAAGATTTGGATATTCCGATTTGTTTTGCGGGAAGTCCCGTACTTTCGTCATATTTCATTATAATATAACAAACTGCGATCGACATCAAAGGAGAGATCCGCATGAGAAAGGTCATTCTGGCCGGAAACTGGAAGATGAACAAAACCCCCGCCGAGGCGGAGGCGCTGCTTAAGGAGCTGCGCGCCGCCCTGCCGCAGACGGCGCACACCGTCGCCGTCTTCCCGCCCTATCTGGCGCTGGAGCGCGCCGTGCAGCAGGGCGAGGGGCTGCTGGTGGGAGCGCAGAACTGCCACTATGAGGCGAGCGGCGCC
>JAFQKL010000018.1 GCA_017396965.1 Clostridia bacterium | reverse complement strand
GGGCTGGCGTGCAAGGGGAATTTCGCCGCTGCGGCGGCGAGCCCTGCCGGCGGCCGGGCGGCGACCCCTGCAGGCGGCCGCCTAGTCTCCCAGATGGCGGTTCAGGATCCTCTGAACCCGCTTGCCGGTGGCGAGGTCGACCATGCAGGTGTAAAGCGAGATCTTGTGCTCGGGGTGGAGATTCTCCCAGATGGCGGCGGTGAAGGCGTCGAGGTCGTCCACCACCGCGACCCGCTCCGGCTCGCCGACAAAGGAGGGCAGGGGCTTTCCGTCCCCCATGTAGGTGTGCAGAAAATGGCCGACACCGGGGAGGGCGGGATAGGTGTAGTGATGGCGCACCGGGGCGGTGCCTTCGGCGTCCGCGCTCTTTAAGATCGACATCTCATAGCTGAAATCCCCCTCCTCAAAGGTGAGCATGGCGCTGATGCGGGGGGTGAAGTTGGGGGCGTCCGGCTCGAAGGTGCGGGTGGTGAGGGCGGCGGCGAAGGAGCCGCCCTTGTCGAGGGCGTTGGCGACGGTGTCGGTCTGGTCGCCGTTGGTGACGACAAGGCGGTGGCCCTTCCTGCGCACGGGGGCGTAGATGATGAGGGAGGGGTCCTCCACCTTGGAGGGGTCGTGGGGGTGGATCATGAGGTCGTCGCCCGTGGGAACGAAGACGCGGTTTCTGCTGTTCTCGCTTCTGCCCATGATGAAGTAGGCGACGGCGGCCTTGCTGCCGTCCGCCGTTTTGCCGACGACGATGCCGCGGCCCAGATAGCCGCCCTCACGCAGATGGGCGGGGAGGTCCAGGAGGGTGTAGATCGACATAGAGAAAACTCCTTCCTTTCTGTGTAAAGAGACAGACGCCTCTGTGTAAAGAGACAGACGCCGGGGTTCTTCTGAAGAGGCAGGGGTTATTCGGCGGCGCGTTGGATGCGCTGGCAGACCAGCTCGACGGCGGCGGGGAGCAGCTGCCATTCGGCCTGCTGCATGACGCGCAGCTGCAGGGTTTCGGGGGTGTCGTCCGGCTGCACCTCGACGGCGCGTTGGAGGAGGATTTCGCCGCCGTCCGGGATCTCGTTGACAAAGTGGACGGTGGCCCCCGTCACCTTGACGCCGCGCTCCAGCGCCGCCTCGTGGACGGCAAGGCCGTAAAACCCCTTGCCGCCGAAGGCGGGCAGCAGGGAGGGGTGGACGTTTAAGATCCGCTCGGGCCAGCGGCTGACAAAGTCGGCCGACAAAATGGTGAGAAAGCCGGCCAGCACGAGCAGGTCGATTTTATGCTCCGTCAGCAGGTCGGTGAGACGCTGCTCAAAGGTCGCCTGTTTGAGGCCCTTGCGGGGGACAACGGCGGCGGGAATCCCCGCCTTCTCCGCCCGCTCCAGGGCATAGACCCCCTCTTTGGAGGAGACGACCAGCGCCAGCTCCCCGGCGGTGAGGCTGCCGGCGGCGGCCGCGTCGATCAGGGCCTGCAGGTTGGTGCCGCCGCCCGAGACCAGCACGGCGACGCGGGGCTTCAGCATAGTTCAACGCCCTCCCCCGCCGTGATCTCGCCCAGCCTCCAGGCGTCGACACCGCAGTCCTTGAGAACCGAAAGCGCCTCCTCGGCCTTGTCCGCCGCGACGACGACGGCCATGCCGACTCCCATGTTGAAGGTGTTGAACATATCCCGCTCGGGGATGCCTCCCTCCTGCTGCAGCAGGGTGAAGATGGGGGGGATGCGAAGGCTCGCCTTGTCGATCTTGACGCCGACGCCGTCCGGCAGGGCGCGGGGCAGGTTTTCGTAAAAGCCGCCGCCCGTGATGTGGGAGACGCCCTTGGGCAGCCCCTTTTCAAAGAGGGCGAGCATCGGTTTGACATAGATGGCGGTGGGGGTGAGCAGCGCGTCGCCCAGGCTCTGGCCGAGGGCGGGGATCACTTCGTGGAGGTCGCGGTGGGCGACGTGGAACACCTTGCGCACCAGCGAGAAGCCGTTGGAGTGCAGGCCGGTGGAGGGGAGGGCGAGGACGGCGTCGCCGGGGGCAATCGCCGCCTTGTCCGGCAGCTTTGTCTCATCGGCGAGGCCGACGGCGAAGCCGGCGAGGTCGTATTCGTCGACGGGGTAAAAGCCGGGCATCTCCGCCGTCTCCCCGCCGATCAGGGCGCAGCCGGCCCTGACGCAGCCTTCGGCCACCCCCTCGACGATGGCGGCAATCCGCTCGGGCAGGTTCTTGCCGCAGGCGATGTAGTCTAAGAAAAAGAGGGGCTTGGCGCCGCAGCAGACAATGTCGTTGACGCACATGGCGACGCAGTCGATGCCGACGGTGTTGTGGCGGTC
>JAFQKL010000181.1 GCA_017396965.1 Clostridia bacterium | reverse complement strand
GTGGGGAAGTGGTCGGCGATGAGCAGCTTGATCTTCATGCGGTCGGGGAGGATGCTCTTGATGTAGACCACCGCCGTCTCCCCCACCGTCAGCCCCTCCTGACGCTCGGCGAGGCCGGTGAGGTTGGGGGTCAGCTCGATGAACACCCCGTAGCTCTCGATGCTGCGGATCAGGCCCGGCACCGTCTGGCCCGGCGAAAAGAGGGCGGCGTTCTGCTCCCAGGTGCCGAGCAGCTCCTTGTGGCTGAGGTGCAGCCGCCCCGTCTCCTCCTCCACCTGGCGCACGACGGCCCGGATCTGCATCCCGTCGCGCAGGCGGTCGGCGGGGTGGGAGATGCGGGAGACGGAGATGTTGTCGATGGGGATCAGCGAGGGGATGCCGCTGCCCACGTCGACAAAGGCGCCGAAGGCCGCCGTGCGGGTGACGGTGCAGGGGATGATGTCGCCCGGGCGCAGATGGGCGAGGTAGCGCTCGCTGGTCTCCTGCTGCACGGCGCGGCGGCTGAGCAGCGGCGTCTCCCCCTCAAAGCCGGTCACCCGGCAGCAGACCTGGCGGCCGACGCGGGTGAGGACGGCGATGTCCCGCACCCGCCCTTCGGCGATGCCGAGGGCGCACTCCTCACGCGGCATCCGCCCCACCGCGCAGCCGAGGTCAACGTGCAGGGTGCAGTGCTCGTCGCACAGCAGCGCCCGCCCTTCGAGAATGCGGCCGCTGCACGCCGCCTCCTCCAGCTCCGCCTTTGTGTAGCCGCCAGCGGGCAGCAGCCCTTCCGCCGGGTAGCTCTTTCGATCCATCATCTTCTTCCCACACCTCTCCGGCCGCTGCCCAAACCGTTGCCCGGCGCGGCCTTTTTCTTTCACTGTATGCGCCGGGCGGCTCCTGTAGTCCGGGGGAGGGAAAATTCGGGAAAACCCCGGCTTCGCCCCTTGACATTTGCGCCGGTTTCAGGTATAATTTCAGTCTGGGCCGGTTTGGCCCAAAATCCTTGCTCCCCGCCGCGAAGCGGGGGGCCATCAGACCAAAAGGAGGTGCAACAGAAAAATGGCGAACAATAAGTATGAGACCATCCTGATCGTCAACCCCAATCTGGGGGAGGAAGGCGTTGCGGCGGTGGTGGAGAAGTTCCGCGCCCTGATCGCCGCCAACGGCACGATCGAGAAGGAAGAGGACTGGGGCAAGCGTACGCTGGCCTATGAGATCGATGATTGCCGTGAGGGCTGCTACACCCTCATCCACTTCGAGGCTCCCGCCGACTTCCCGGCCGAGCTGGAGCGTGTTTACAACATCACCGAGGGCGTTCTGCGCTCCATCGTTGTCGCTCGCAACGAGAAGGAGTAAGCCCTTTTTCAAAATCTGAACGAGAAATTGAGGTGACACGATGAACAAAGTCATTCTGATGGGGCGGCTTGTGGCTGATCCCGAGCTGCGATACACCCAGAGCAATCTCCCGGTGACTTCGATCCGACTGGCAGTGGATCGCCCGTTCAGCAAACAGGGCCAGGAGCGTCAGGCCGATTTTTTTGATGTAGTATGCTGGCGCCATACGGCGGAGTTCGTGTCGCGCTATTTTACCAAGGGCCAGAGAATGGCAGTCAGCGGCTATCTGCAGAACCGCAAGTGGCAGGACAAGCAGGGCAACGACCGCTGGTCGACTGAGGTTGTGGCCGATGATGTCTATTTTGCCGATGGCAAGAGAGACGCCGGTCAGGGCTACAATCAGGGCTACGGTGCGCCGCCGCCCCATGACGACTACAGCGCTCCGCCCGCCCGCGGCGGCTACAGCTCCCAGGGCGGCTACGGCGGCTCTCAGGGCAGTCAAAGCGCCCCCGGCACTGCCTACAGCTCTCCCGCAACAGATTTTGAGGTCATCACCGAGGACGACGGGCTGCCCTTCTAGCGCCCGACCCCGGTTTCCCGCCCCCGCGCCTTCGCCCGAAGGGCCGTCGGGGAGATTCGCTTCAAGGAGGATTACGGCATGAACAGAGAGAAGGTCGTCGCCAGAGGCAAGCGTGCCAAGAGAAAGGTCTGCTCCTTCTGTGTCGACAAGATCGATCATATCGATTATAAGGACGCCCCCAGACTGCGCCGCTACCTGTCCGAGCGCGGCAAGATTCTGCCCCGCCGCATCACCGGCACCTGCGCCAAGCATCAGCGCCAGCTGACCGTGGCCATCAAGCGCGCCAGACACGTTGCCCTGCTGCCCTTCGTCAACGAGTAAGCTGTTGACCAAAGGCGCGGTCGGCGAGATGGCCGGCCGGACAAGCAGCGCCGTGAGAACGGACACACAAAAACCGCCTGCACCCTTACGGGTGCGGGCGGTTTCAGCTTGTCAAAAAAGCTCTGATTGCCATGAAATAATTGAAGGCAGGCGGAAAAATGGTGATTTTTCCGCCTGCCTTCGGCAGCAGCATCACCCGTGTCCCTCCTGTCAAGGGTGCGGTCGACAGAAAATTTTTGTCCCTTGCGGGGGACGGG
>JAFQKL010000180.1 GCA_017396965.1 Clostridia bacterium | reverse complement strand
GGCCTCGGGGCAGCCCTGCGGCACGCTGGTGACGGCAGAGCGGCAGACGGCAGGGCGGGGGCGCAACGGACGGGCGTTTGTCTCGGAAGAGGGCGGGCTTTACGCCTCGCTGCTGCTGCGCCCGCAGGGACCGGTGGAGGATCGGCTGTTCGCCTCCTCGCTGGCGGGGCTGGCCGCCTGCCGGGCGGTGGAGCGGTGCTGCGGTCTGACGGCCCGGATCAAGTGGCCCAACGATCTGCTGGTGGAGCGGCGCAAGCTGTGCGGCGTGCTGTGTGAGAGCGACGCGGCGGGCGGGGTACTGGTGTGCGGCATCGGCATCAACGTCTCGCAGCAGGTCTTCCCCGGTCTGCCGGAGGGGACGGCGACCTCGCTGCGGATGGAGGGCTATCCCGCGCGCCGTGAGGCGCTGCGCACGGCATTGGTCGAGGCGCTGGAATTTTATTATTATCAACCACACCGGCGCGGGGATCTGGTGGCGGAGCTGGAGCGTCGCTCGGCGGTGATTGGCAAGCGAATCCTGCTCCTTTCTGCCGACGGAAGCCGGCGTGAGGCGGAGGCCGTGGGCATTGATCCGCAGTTTGGCGGGCTGATTGTCGACTGCGGCGGCGTGCGGGAGATTGTGACCAGCGGAGAAATCTCTTTGAGGATGTTTTAGAGAGTTCTTGCATTTATTAAGATTACAAAATAAAGGAGACTGATCTTTTGAAGGATCTTCACAATATCGTTGTCCTCATCGACGCGGACAACACCCGCCTTTCCCGCCTTGAGCTGGTGCTGCGCGAGATCTCGACGCACGGGCGCATTGTGGTCAAGCGGGCTTATGGAAACTGGAAAAAAGTAGAGCTGAAAAACTGGGAGGACGAGCTGAAGCGGCTGGCGATCAAGCCGGAGCAGCAGTTTGATTATGTCACCGGGAAGAACGCCACCGACATGGCGCTGGTGATCGACGCCATGGATCTTTTGCACCAGAAGATCTACGACGCCTTTGTCATCGTCGCCAGCGACAGCGATTATACACCGCTTTCGATTAAACTGCACGAGTCAGGCGTCTATGTCATGGGCATCGGCGAGCTGCGCACACCGGAGAGCTTTCGCAACTCCTGCGACGAGTTTGTCTTCCTCGAGAATCTCACTGCCGGCAACGGCGAGGTGCAGGTGGCGGACGCCACGGTGTCTTCCCAGGGCAGCAGCAAGGGGCGGCGGGGGATGGACGCGCTGCACAAGCTGATCTATACGGCGTGGGAGAGCTATCAGGACGACGACGGCTATGCCTACGTCAGCGCCGCCGGCGACTTTTTGCGGCGGGCCAAGCCGGATTTTGACGTGCGCTCCTATGGCTACTCCAAGCTTTCGACCATGCTGGAGGCATACCCGGAGCGGTACGCGATGAAGCGGATTCCGGGGAAGGGGACGACGATTATTGTCTACCGATGCCGGGGGAAATAACGGTTGGGTATCTTTGATTCTTTTGGAAATGAAACAGCGGGCGCACGATTGGTTTCGTGTGCCCGCTGTTTTTTAATCTTATTTGATATTGAGAATTCAGCTTGCAAATGCTGTCGATTTTTCTACGATGGTGATGGTACCCGTCAGGGTGCCGGGAGCCGCGCCCGTTCCATGGGACGTGGGTGGTTTTTGCCCCGCCGATCCTCCTCTGAAAGGAGGCAACGTCATAAAGATTACGATTGTAATCGAGAATGGTATGACGGCGTGAAAATGGCTGAGATTTTCTTGACAGCAGGGGGCTGAGCGGCTGACGTGTTGATTTGGAATTGAGCGGTTGGCCGACGCGGTGCGAAGGGGATTTCGCCGCTGCGGCGGCGAGCCCTGCCGGCGGCGGGGCGGCGAGCCCTGCCGGCGGCCAGGCAGCCAGCT
>JAFQKL010000179.1 GCA_017396965.1 Clostridia bacterium | reverse complement strand
GGGCGTCCCGGCGGGAGGCGGGACGGCTCTCCGCGCCCGGGGGCGGGGGGGAGGCCGGACGGGTCGCTGCGGCGTTCCGGCGGCGGCGGGAGCCAGTCCTCTGAGGAAGGCGCCCAGTCACAGGGGGGCGGGTTCCAGTCGTCGGGCGGAGGCTCCCAGGGGTTGCTGGAGGAGGGGATCCAACGGTCGCCGGGGCGGGTCAGACGGGTGGGGGGCGGGTCGCCGAGGGCCCAGATCTCGTTGCAGATGAGCAGCAGCTCGTCCTCTCTGGCCGAGATACGGCCGCGGATGCCGACCACCTGATCCTTTTGCAGCAGTGTCCCATAGCGCTCGATGGTGGAGGCAAACACCATGCAGTTCATCGTGCCGCTCACGTCTTCGAGGGTCAAAAAGGCCAGCTGGCTGTTGCTGCGGGTGGTGCGCAGCCGCTTGGCGGTGATGGCGGCGGCGACGATCACCGTCTCCCCGTCATGGTAGGGACAGTCCGGCTCGCCCACCTTGAGCAGAGCGCGGAGGGGGACGGCGCCGATCTTGTCCATCTCCTCCTGATACTGAGAGAGGGGGTGGCCGGAGAGATAGAAGCCGGTGACCTCTTTTTCCAGACGCAGCTTCTCCTCCGGCGGCATCTCGGGGATGTCCTCATACACCGGCTCGTTGAGGGCCGGCGCGTTGCCAAAGAGATCGAGCTGGCCCTCGACGTTGCTGCGGCGCAGGCTGGCGGCATCGTCCATCAGCTGCTCAAAGGCGCGCAGCAGCTGAACGCGGTGATGCCCAAAGCGGTCGAAGGCGCCGGCGGCGATGAGGGAGTAGACGGCCTTTTTGTTGATCTCCTTGTCGATGGTGCGGTCGATGAAGTCGGAAAAGCTGCGGAAGGGGCCGTTTTCACGGCGCTCTTTCAGCAGAGTGTCGATCAGATGATAGCCGATGCCCTTGATGGCCACCAGACCGTAGCGGATGCTGTCGCCGGTGACGGTGAAGCCCTGCTCGCTCTCGTTGATGTCGGGCGGGAGGACGGGGATGCCCATCTTGATGCACTCGGCGGTGTGCTCGGCCACCTTGTCGGTGTTTTCCAGCACCGTGGTGAGCAGCGCCGCCATGAACTCCTTGGGGTAGTAGCACTTGAGGTAGGCGGTGCGGTAGGAGACGAGGGCGTAGGCGGCGGCGTGGGACTTGTTGAAGGCGTAGGAGGCGAAGGAGGCCATGTCGTCGAAGATGGCGGAGGCCACGGGGGCGGGGATGCCGCGGCGGACGCAGCCCTCCACCTCGACGGTGCCGTCCTCGCGGACGGCGCCGTGGATGAAGACCTCCCGCTCCTTCTCCATCACCTCATGCTTCTTCTTGCTCATCGCCCGCCGCACCAGGTCGGCTCTGGCCAGCGAGAAGCCGGCCAGCTGGCGGACAATGGCCATCACCTGCTCCTGATAGACGATGCAGCCGTAGGTGACATCGAGGATCGGCGCCAGCTCCGGGGTGCGGTAGGTGACGCGGGCGGGGTTTTGCTTGTTTTCAATATATTTGGGAATCGAATCCATCGGCCCGGGGCGGTAGAGGGCGATGGCGGCGACGATGTCTTCAAAACAGTTCGGCTTCATCCCCTGCAGCATCGAGCGCATCCCGGCGGATTCCACCTGGAAGACGCCCTCGGTGTCCCCCTTCGTGTACATCCGGTAGACGGCGGGGTCGTTGACATCCTGCTCCTCAATCGAAAACTCCGGCGTGTGGCGGCGGATCATCTCCTCCGCCTTCTGAATTAAGGTGAGGGTGCGAAGACCCAAAAAGTCCATCTTGAGCAGCCCCAGCTCTTCAAGGGTGCCCATGGGGAACTGGGTGACCAGCAGCTCGTCGCTCTTTTGCAGCGGCACATAGTGGTGGATCGGCTCGCGGGTGATGACGACACCGGCGGCGTGAATCGAGCTGTGGCGCGGCATCCCTTCCAGGCGCATCGCCATATCGAGCAGGTTGGCGACGGTGGGGCTCTGGTCGCGCAGCTCTCTCAGCTGCGGCGAGACCTCGAGCGCCCGCTTTAAGGTCATGCCCAGCTCCGCCGGCACCAGCTTGGCGACGGTGTCCACCTCGGCATAGGGGATGCCGAGGGCCCGCCCCGTGTCGCGGATGGCGCCGCGGGCGAGCATGGTGCCGAAGGTGACGATCTGGGCGACGTGGTCGCGGCCGTATTTGTTGGCGACGTACTCCTTCACCTCGTCGCGCCGCTCATAGCAGAAGTCGATGTCGATATCCGGCATACTGACGCGGTCGGGGTTAAGAAAGCGCTCAAAGAGGAGGTCGTATTTTAAGGGGTCGATATCGGTGATGCCGAGGCAGTAGGAGACAAGGGAGCCTGCCGCCGAGCCGCGCCCGGGGCCGACGGCGATGCCCTGCTCGCGGGAGTGGCGGATGAAGTCGGAGACGATGAGGAAGTAGTCGGAAAAGCCCATCGTCTCGATGGTGGAAAGCTCAAACTCCACCCGCTCCCAGGCGGCGGCGTTGCCCTCGGGGAAGCGGCGGGCAAAGCCGCGCTCCACCTCATGGCGCAGTGCCTGGGGGGCGGTGACCCCTTCCGGCAGGGGGAAGGCGGGGAGGTGGTACTTGCCGAATTCCAGCTCCACCTCGCACTGACCGGCGATCCTGCCGGTGTTGTCAATGGCGCCGGGGTAGGCGGAGAACAGCTCCGTCATCTCGAGGCCGCTTTTGAGGTAGAACTCCTGCGTCTCAAAGAAGGGGGCGTCCTTGTCATCGACGGTGCGGCCCATCTGGATGGCCATCAGCACCTTCTGCGCCGCGGCATCGGCCTTTTCGGTGTAGTGGACATCGTTGGTGGCGACAAGGCCGATACCGCAGTCCTCGGCGAGACGGGCGAGGAGGGGGAGGATGCGCTTTTGCTCGGCGAGGCCGTGGTCTTGAATTTCGATATAGTAGTCTTCCCCGAACAGCGCCTTGTAGCGCAGGGCGATGGCCCTGGCCCCCTCGTAGTTGACGGCCAGCAGCGCCTGCGGCACCTCGCCGGCGAGGCAGGCGGAGAGGCAGATCAGGCCCTCGTGGTGCTGCTCGAGCATCTCAAAATCGGTGCGGGGGCGGTTGTAAAAGCCCTCGACATAGGCGTCGGAGACGAGGGCGAGCAGATTCCGATAGCCCACCTCGTTCTTGCAGAGCAGGACGAGGTGATGGGAGGAGGAGTCGAGGTGGTGGGTTTTGTCCGTCCTGCGGCGGGGGGCGACATAGACCTCGCAGCCGAGGATGGGCTTGATGCCTTCTTTTTTGGCGGCCTTGTAGAAGTCAACGACGCCGTACATCACGCCGTGATCGGTGATGGCAATCGCCTTCTGACCGCTCTCTTTGGCCGCCCGCACCAGCGGGCCGATCTTGGCGGCGCCGTCCAGCAGGCTGTATTCGGTGTGGACGTGGAGGTGGACAAAGCTCATCGGCTGGCTCCTTTCTGTTCGGCGGGGGGAACTCTTTTCGATCGGTCGGGGAGGGGGTCGGCAGGGGCGGACGTCATCCGAGCAGCGCCACCTCGAGGTCGGGCAGCAGCTTCTCTCTGACCACCAGCTGCCAGTTCACCGGCTGCTGCGGCGGTTCAAAAGAAAGGGAGGAGGCGGCCGCGTGCAGCGGTGCGCCGCGGTCGTCCGTTGCGGACACCCGCATTCTCGGCACGGCCATCCCCCCCACCCACATCGCCCTGCGGCCGTGGGGATCGGGGTGTTTGGGGCGGGGACGGTCGCCGCCGCTACTGTCCGAAAGCGAGAAGCTCTCCCCGGGGAGGTCCGGCTCCAGACGGAAGGTGAGGACGGTGCAGTGGGTCGGAAATTCCAGATCCTCTGCGGCGAAGGCGGCGGCATCGAGGCTGTTCTGCTTGATTTCGCAGACGGTCAGCCGGTGTTCCCGGCCGGTGACAGGATGGGTGAACGTCACCCCGTCATGGACGGCGGGGGTGTCAAACCGGGCGACGAAAAAGGAGCTGTGTTCCCGCTCCAAGCGAAGACGCAGGCTGCGCGGCGCCTCTCTTCGCCCGCCCTCCCAGAGAAATCGCTGACGGCTGATCACCCAGGGGCGGGTGAGGTCCAGCCCATAGTGCTGCAGGATCCATTTTTCATCCTCGCCCATCCAGCTCTCGTCTCCGGCCAGCTGCCAAGGAATCCAGGTGCCGTAGCAGCCGCCCCGGGCGCGCAGCGCCTCGCCGTCCCAGCAGAGCTCGGCCCCAAAGCCGATCTGCATCGGATCCTCCCGGCGACGGGTCAGCCGCTGCTCCCAGGAGAGGAGGGATTCCGCCCGCTCCCGCTCCCGGTAGAACCGCTCCCGCACCCGGTCTTCCCGAAGACGGATGCAAAAATCGACCACCGCCCCGCCGCTGCAGAGATGGACGGCGGGCAGGTGCCAGAGCTCGTCCCCCCAGGCAAACTGCCGGTTGACCGGGATCTCCCTGCCGCCCTTGCCGCGCCCGGGGCGAAAGCCGCCCTCCAGCGTCACCCGCCACTCGGCGGGCGGCGTGTCCTGCGCCGGGAGGGCTTCATAGTACGCTTTGGAAAAGTGCAGCTGGCCGTAGTCAAACCGCTCCTGCAGACGGTAGAGGGCGGAGAAGGGCTGCGGGAGGGGGGTGATGCCCAGCTTGTCCCGCAGGACGGCAAACGCCTCCTGCTGCGCCGCCGTGGGGGGATTTTCCGCCACGAACTGCGAAAACTGCTCCTCGTCCCAGCGGTGGGCCTGTTCGATCGCCGCCATACTGCCGGCGGCAAGCAGCATCTGCAGCAGCTGCTCAAAGTCCGCGGCGATGGGGTAGACATTTTCCCCCGGCAGGTTCATGGGGTTGACGGCGAAGACCGTCTCCCCCTGCCCGCGGATCGTGCAGTAGTGGATGCCGTCCACCCCCGCGGCGGCGAGGATCCGCGCCCCGACGGGGGTGCAGAAATACCGCTCCGTCTCAACCGCCGGATCCAGCTCGATGGCGGCAAAGTCGATGTTCAGCATTTTGAATTTCTGATAGAGTGTCATCTTCTTCCTCCGAGTGTGGGACGGTTGCCCCGGGGGCAAGCGCGGCCCCCAAGCGCGGGACAATTGCGCGGGGTGCGGCAAGGGCCTTCGGGTGCGGGACGGTGGTTGCAAAACCCGACAGGGCCTGTCCTCCCGCAGCTTGTTTAAGTCTCTCCCCCGCTCTCCACCGCCTCGGCCAGCTCCATCAGCTTTTTGAGACGGCGGTCGAGGGTGGAGCGGCTGAGCCCGCCCGACTGCTCCGCCAGCTCACGCAGCGTCGCCTCCGGCCAGGTCAGCCGCAGCATGGCCACGCTGCGCAGCTCCTCCGGCAGGTCCTCCAGCAGCTGACGCTCCCCCAGCCGGGCGATGGCGGCGCTCTGCCGCGCCGCGGCGTCGGCGGTGCGCTTCATGTTGGCCAGGGAGCTGTTGGTCTGGCGGTTGATCTCCCCGGTGAGGGCGCGCAGCCGCTGCACCTCGGTCATCCGCTCCGCCGCGCCCCCCGCGCCGACAAAGCGCAGAAAGCGCAGCACCAGCGCGGCGCTCTTGTAGTACAGCACCTGCTGCTGCCGCCGCACCATCCGGGCCGGCGGCAGGCCCAGCTCCTCGAGCAGCACCGCCACGTCACCGGCCAGCCGCCGGTAGCGCACCACCAGCTCCAGACGGTACCCCTTCTCCGGGTCGCTCACCGCCCCCACAGCGAGAAACAGCCCGCGCAGAAAGGCGGCCGCCGCCCCCTCCTCCTCCAGCTGCGCCCGGCCGAGACGCAGGGCGGGGGCGTCGCGCTGGATGTCCAGCGCCGCGAGCACCTGCTCGACGGCGCCGGTGTCCTGCTCCACCTCGGCGGCGTAGCCGTTGCCGCTTGCCGACAGCTCCACCGCCGCGCCGCACAGCCCCTCGCACAGCACCGCCATCCGCTTGGCGGCGTCCACGCTCTCGGTGAGCAGACGGATCCGCCCGCCGCCCGGCTGCACCGAGGGCAGCACCATGCCGTAGCACTCCGCCGTCAGCAGCGCCGCGGCGGGGGACAGCGCCGCAAGCTCCGCCTTGACCTCAGCTGTAAACGACATGGCTCAACTCCGTCTCGATGCCGACATAGCGCACCTCCGGCGCCAGGCGCACACCAAAGCGCTCCTGCACCCGCCGCTGCACCTGATCCATCAGGGCGAGAAAATCCGCCGCCGTGGCGCCGCCGTCGTTACAGAGAAACCCGGCGTGCTTTTCGCTGACCACGGCGCCGCCCACCCGCAGGCCCTTTAAGCCGCACTCGTCGATCATCTGCGCCGCGTAGCCTTCCGCCGGACGCTTGAAGGTGCTGCCGGCGGAGGGCAGGTGCAGCGGCTGCTTCTCGCGCCGGCGCCGGGCCAGCTCCTCCATGCGCGCGCCGATGGCCTGGGGATCGTCCTTTTGCAGACGGAAGGTGGCGGCGAGGACGATGTCGCCATTCTCCATCAGCGCCGAGTGACGGTAGGCAAAGCCGTGCTGCCCCGCCCTCAGCACCGAGATGCCGCCCTCCGGCTCCAGCACCATCGAGCTTTCCACCACGTCCTTCATCTCGCCGCCGTAGGCGCCGCAGTTCATGTAGAGCCCGCCGCCCACCGTGCCGGGGATGCCGGCGGCGAACTCCAGGCCGGCAAGCCCCTGATCGCGGGCGAAGGCCGCCAGCTGGGAGAGGGAGAGCCCCGCCCCCGCCGTGATGCACTCACCGTCGCACTGCACCCTGGTGACCGTCTCGCGCAGCGAGATGACAAGGCCAGGGAAACCCTCGTCGCTGACCAGCAGGTTGGAGCCGTTGCCCAGCAGCAGCGACGGCAGCTCGAAGGCCGCCGCCAGCGCCCGCAGGTCGGCCACGGCGGCGGCGTTTTTGGGAATGGCCAGCAGCGCCGCCTTCCCGCCGATGCGCAGCGTGGTGCGCGGCGCCAGCGGCTCCTCCGTCAGCAGCCATTGACACAGGTCGTTCTCACGGATGGCCTCCGCCAGCTCGGAGATGGGTTGCATGGGATCACCTCGTCTTTTCTACAGAATGGAATCTTTCGCCGGAATATTACAAAAACTCCGCCGCTTGGAAATAACGAATCGTTATGTTTCTACACAATAATACAGAATCATGCAGAACCTTGCTTCTCCCGACAGGGTGTCTGACGGGCGGGCTTTTCCCGGCTCAGCACTATCTGTCATAAATCGTCATAAAATCACACATCGTCGGCCATGCCGCTCACCAGCGACGAGGAGCCGCGCTGGATGGAGGCGAGGATGCGCCGTTCCAGCTCCTGGGCGGAGTTGTAGCCCATGATCTTCATACGGGCGTTCATCGCCGCCGCCTCCACGATGGTGGCGAGGTTGCGCCCGGGGCGCACCGGCACGGTGATGGCGGGGACGGGGGTGTCGAGAATGTCCATGGTCACGTCCTCCAGCCCCAGGCGGTCGTAGCGGCGTCCGTTCTCCCAGTTTTCCAGCTTGATGACCAGCAGAATATTTTCATAGAGCTTGACGGCGCCCATGCCGAACAGCCGCTGCACATCGAGCACGCCGATGCCGCGGATCTCGATGAAGTGGCGGATGGATTCGGGGGCGGTCCCCTGCAGGCGGCCGTCGGGCAGGCGTTTGATCTCCACGGCGTCGTCGGCGACGAGGCGGTGGCCGCGCTTGATCAGCTCGATGGCCGTCTCGCTCTTGCCGATGCCGCTCTCACCCAGGATCAGCACGCCCCAGCCGTACACCTCCACCAGCACCCCGTGCATGGTGGTACGCGGTGACAGTTCGATACTGAGGTATTCAAACAGCTGGCTGGTCAAAGTGGTGGAGCTTTCGCCGCTGCGCAGCACCGGCATCCCCGCCTTTTTGGCGGCTTCCAGCAGGTCGGGCAGCGGGGTGACGCCGCGGGCGAAGACGGTGGCGGGGGCGCGCTTGGCAAACATCACCTCCAGCCGCTCCCTGCGCACCTCGGGGTCGAGCTGACGCAGGTAGGCCATCTCACTGCGGGACATGAGCAGCAGGCGCTTACTGTCAAAAAACTTGGTAAAGCCGGCCAGCGCCAGGCCGGGGCGGTGGAGGTCGGCGCGCAGCACACGGCGCTCCCTCGCCCCTTTGGGCATATGCAGCTCCTCCAGTTTGAACTTATCTATGATATGTCCCAGCTTGACGGAATATTGCATGACCGCACTCCTTCCTTTTTCTGCCCGCAAAGCTCCCTCTGCCCCGGGCGTTCCGATATTCTCATGATACCATGTTCCGCGGCAAAAGACAACAAAAACCCCGCCGTCCGCCCCTTCCGAACGCGGGGTTTTGGGGAAAACAAAAAGAGCTCCGCGGGGCATCTCCCGAAGAGCTCTCATTGCATCCCAGGTGCAGTTGTCATTTAGACAGCACGGGTGACCTTCCCCGAGCGCAGGCAACGGGTGCAGGCGTGGATGTGCTTGGGGGTGCCGTCAACCAGCGCCTTGACGCGCTTGACGTTGGGCTTCCAGGCACGGTTGGAACGGCGGTGGGAGTGGGAGACCTTGATGCCGAAGGTCACGCCCTTGCCGCAAACATCACACTTGGCCATTTCTTCTTCCTCCTATCATCAAAACATCACTGTTTTGTTCAAAAGCAGATGCCACCCGGTCTTCGCGAAGTGCCGAGGGCAGGACACCTGACATTATAGCAAAAACCGATGCAAAATGCAAGCCCCTTTTTGAAATTCGGTCGCTGTTTGGCGGAGTTCCGGGAAAACGGGGCGGGGGGCGGGG
>JAFQKL010000178.1 GCA_017396965.1 Clostridia bacterium | reverse complement strand
GGGGGCTGTCAGCCGCAGGCTGACTGGGGGAGTCGGCCCTGCCGGTCGCAGTGCGCCAAAACCAGCGCGGAAGGTGTGCCCGCCCGGAGTGTGGACGCGGGCCGCAAGGCTCATCAGGGTGGGTGGGCGGGCGCTGCACGGTTGGAGCGTCGGCAGGGCCTTTTTCGTTGTTTTAGAGAAGGGGCGTTGTCGCGCTGGGTTTGGACACTGTGCGGTGGGCGAAGCTGCGTCCGCATGGCCCGGCTTTGTGCGCTGATACAGGCAGCAACCTCATCGACACTGCGGCAATCCGCCTCGCCGCTCCCCATCAGCAAAAAAAGACACCCGCAGCCTCCCGGCCACGGGTGTCTTCCACGCAAATGGAATGGCAGTTCCAACATCGTCAACGCAGGCCCGACCCTTACTCCTGCCAGTGCGGCTCCGGCACCGGGGCGTCCCAGTGGGGGCGCTGCTTGTGCAGCTCAAGGTAGGGGCGGTGAATGCCCGCCTTGACCGCCTCGCGCAGCTCCTGGGAGATCGAGGTGCTGGTCGGGGTGTCCGGCAGCTGCTCACGCGGGATCCAGACAGCCTCGGACAGCTCGCTCTCCTGAATGTGCAGGGTGTCGTCCCCGTCCAGCTCGGCGAAGAAGCCGATCATGATGGAATCGGGGAAGGGCCAGGGCTGGCTCTTGTAGTAGGTGACATTCTTGATGCGGATGCCCACTTCCTCCATCACCTCGCGCTGCACCGCCTCCTCAAAGGTCTCGCCGAACTCAACAAAGCCGGCCACCAGGCCGTAGCCGGTGCCCTTGAAGTTGCGGCCGCGGATGCAGACGAGGCGGTCCTTCTCATCGGTGATGGCCACAATAATCGCCGGGGCGATCTTGGGATACTCCACCGCGCCGCACTCGCAGACCACCGCCCGCTCGACCTCACTGTTGCTCATCGGCTTGCCGCAGCGGCCGCAGAAGGCGCGGTCGCGCTTGAAGCGGTAGAGGTGGGCGCCGGTGTGGCAGGTGAAGGAGACATGGCGGGGCAGGAAGGTGCTCAGCTGCGAGAGGGGCACAAAGGAGGTGCCGGCAGGCGGCAGCTCCAGCTCGAACTTCTCGCGCACGAGGAAAAAGCGGATGCCGTCCAGCTCGAAGGCGTACTCCCCCTTCTCCAGCAGATCACCCGGCAGCTGCTCAAAGGTGGGGATGGCGCGCGGCTCACCCTCGGCGCCGGTGAGGAGAATGTCGTTTCTTGTGTAGCAAAGAGCATAGTCGTCGGGGGTGGGCTTGTCCAGCGAATAGGCGTTTACAAATTTGTGCGGAGCGATATCACTGAGCATGGGAAACACCTCTCTATCCTGTTTTCTGTGATGGTCTATGGTCTTCTTTGATTTTGATCGTTACAGACAGCGGTTCGACGCTGTGTCCGCGCGAGAACGGTCGCTTTCGCTCTTTTGCAGACGGGACTTCTTTTATTATACTCCTCTCCCCCGGACGGCGCAACCTTTTTTCCTGCGCCGTCCAAAGAGGCTGCCCCTTCGCCCGGCGCAGGACGCTTCCCATGTCCTCCCCATCAGCAAGACAGGCACCCACAGGGAGGTCCGTGGGTGCCTGTCTTTATGAGAAGGAAAAAGAAGGGAAAGCAAAATTACTGCTCCAGGCCCGCGGCGACCTTTTTCATCCAGTCGGGAATGGCGATCTTCTGGGGGCAGTGTTCCTGACACTGGCCGCAGGCGATGCACTCGGAGGGCTTGCCGCGGGTTTCGTTCAAGCGGTTGTACTCGGGGCGGAGCTTCCAATCGTCCCCGGGGGCGCGGGCCAGCTGGTTCATAAGCGCCAGATGCTCGGGGATGGAGATGTTCATCGGGCAGTGCGGCTCACAGTAGCGGCAGGCGGTGCAGGGGACGGCGATCTCGCTGCGCAGCAGCTCGGCCACCTCGAGCAGGGTGTTCCACTCGTGCTCGGTGAGCGGCTCCTTGTCGCGCACGTTGTCTTTGATCTGCTCCACGCTGCCCATGCCGCTTAAGACGGTGTCGACATAGGGGATCGACTCCACAAAACGGATGGCCCAGGAGGCGATGCTCTGCTCCTGATCAAGCCCGGCCTCCTCCAGCTTGGCAAGGGCCTTGGGGGGCAGCTCGGCCAGGGCGCCGCCGCGGACCGGCTCCATCACCAGCAGCTGCTTGCCGTGCTTTTTCACCACCTCGCTGCACTCGCGGGCGCGCAGGGTGGGGCTCTCCCAGTCGAGATAGTTGATCTGCAGCAGCACGCACTCGGTTTCGGGATGCTCGGTGAGGATGCGGTCGAGCAGCTCGGGGCCGGCGTGGTAGGAGAAGCCGATGCGCTTGGCAAAGCCCTTGGCCTTCACTTCGCGCAGGAAGCCGAAGCCGTCGAAATTCTCACAGTCGATGTAGTTTTTGTCGTTGAGCCAGTGGAGCATATAGGTGTCGAAATACTCCACGCAACAGCGGCGGCGCTGCTCCTCGAAGATCTCCCAGCACTGCTGATGGTCTTTCAAATCGTAGCTCGGGATCTTGGTGGCGATCTCAAAGGACTCTCTGGGGTGACGCTTGGCCAGCGCCTCGCCCAGCGTCTTCTCGCTGGCGCCGCCCAGGTAGGTATAGGCTGAGTCAAAATAGCGGCCGCCGGCGGCCAGGTAGGCGTCGACCAGCTCGCAGGCGCGGGCCATGTCGATACTGGTGACATCGTCGGGATCAGTGCGGGGCAGGCGGAGGAATCCGAAGCCCAGCTTGTTCATGAAAAAACATCCTTTCCTTAACGCTCAAATTCACAGCCCCTGCCGGGCCGTGGATTGCGCTTGCTTCAGGGGTATTCTATCACTGAAAGTCGGGTTCAAGTCAAGGGCCTGGGACGCTTTGACACCTCTGGTGCGACGATACTATCGATATTATAGCATCTGACACGCCACTGTTCAAGTATTTTTGAATACAACGATACAACGACACCGACTTTTTGTGACTTCCGACAAATCCCCTCCCCCTCTTTGTACAGTCTGCACAGTTTTCCACCGCAGTTTTTTCTCTACCCTCCATGCATTGGCGTAGATTTTGTGCTACAATGGGGGAGAAGTCAGAAGTTCAAAGGAGGCTCACAGCGATGAGCAGCACACAGATTCGTGATTTTACCGAAGGAAGCATCCCGCGTCAGCTGGTGATCTTCGCCTGGCCGCTCTTTCTCTCCAACCTGCTGCAGGTGGTCTACAACATGGTGGACATGATGGTGGTGGGCCGGGTGCTGGGTCAGGCGGGGCTGTCGGCGGTGGCGATTGGCGGCGACGTCAGCAACTTTCTCACCTTTGTGTCGATGGGCTTTGCCGGCGCCGGGCAGGTGATCATCGCGCGGCAGATCGGCGGGCAGCAGCGGGAGCGGATCGGCCGTTTTGTCGGCACCATGAGCGGCTTTCTGCTGGTCTGCTCGCTGGTGCTGAGCGGGGTGGGGCTGCTGTTTCAGCAGCCGATTCTGCGGCTGATGAACACGCCGCCCGAGTCGTGGCAGGGGGCGCTCCACTACGCCACCACCTGCATGGCGGGACTTCCCTTTATCTACGGCTACAACGCGGTCAGCGCCATTTTGAGAGGGATGGGGGATTCGAAGCATCCGTTTCTCTTCATCAGCATCGCCGCCCTGCTCAATCTGGGGCTGGACGTTCTCTTTGTCGCCGGCTTTTCCATGGGCGCGGGCGGCGCGGCGCTGGCGACGGTGATCAGCCAGGGGGTGAGCTTCCTGCTGTGCGTGCTGTTTCTTGCGAAAAACCGACGGGAGTTCGCCCTCGATGTGCCGCTCTCGGTCTTCTTCCGCTGGGACAGGGCGCTGCTGCTGGAGCTGGTTCGGCTGGGCACGCCGATGGCCATCAAGTCGGCTTCGATCCAGGTGTCCAAGCTGTTTGTCAACTCGTGGATCAACTCTTACGGCGTGGCGGTTTCGGCCTTCGCGGGGATTGCCCACAAGATCGCCAACGTCGCCAACCTCATCTCCAACGCCATGAACACGGCAGGCTCGACGATGGTGGGCCAGAACATCGCCGCCGGGCGCTTTGACCGGGTGAAGAGCGTGATGGTGACGATCGGGCGGATCACCTTGAGCATCGCCGCGCTGCTGTCTGCGGGGATCTGGCTGTTTCCCGAGGCGGTGTTCGGCCTGTTCATCACGCCGGGGGACACCGAGGTGATGGCGCTGGTGAACGGCTATCTGCCGATTGCGGCGCTGCTCTTTTTCGGCAGCGCGATGCGGTCGGTGATGAACGCGCTGATCAACGGCAGCGGCAATCACCGCATCAATTTTGCCACGGCGATTTTGGACGGCATTGTCTTTCGCATCGGCTTCGCCGTGCTGTTCGGGCTGGTGCTGGACATGAAGCACTACGGCTTCTGGCTGGGCGACG
This sequence comes from Clostridia bacterium, assembly GCA_017396965.1. Taxonomy (GTDB): domain Bacteria; phylum Bacillota; class Clostridia; order Oscillospirales; family Feifaniaceae; genus Galloscillospira. Next base: position 292 of record JAFQKL010000178.1, on the reverse strand, counting down.
CGCTGGCCGGGTTCACACCCTTTTTCATCGGCCTCTGGTTCTACCGTTCGGGACGGTGGAAGCGGGGGGCGCTGGTGGGGGAGACGGCGAAGGAGGGGCAGGGCCTGTAACGGGGTACACGTCTCGGGCTCTCTTTGGAGGGGACGTGCATGGGCCGGCTTTTTCGGTTGGTTCGGGAGGGGCTTGTCCCGACGCTTTGAGGGGGGAGGGCCCGCCCACCCGCCCTGATAAGTCTGGCGGCCCGCGTTCACACAGCGGGCGGGCTGGCTTTGCGTGTTGGTTCGGGGACGGT
>JAFQKL010000177.1 GCA_017396965.1 Clostridia bacterium | reverse complement strand
GCTATAACCATTAAGTTGAGGCAGCCGTCGCGGGCTTCCACACCCTTAGTATACTCCAAACCCGCCGCATTGTCAACGGCGGGTTTTTTCTTTTGCGGGGTTGACCGGCCTCACACCGCGGCAGATTCAGCTGATCCGGGCGCTCGCCGATGAGCTTCGGCAGTACCCGGACGATTGAGGCGGCCTCGCAGCGGATTGTGAACAATACGGCAGCCGCCGGATGCCCCTCCTGAGGAGGCTGAATCCGGCGGCTGCCTTTTCCGGCGGGCGCTTTCTGTGGGCGCTCCCGGGGATCTTGCCCGGCACTGATGTCGGGTCAGCCTGCCTAGCTGCGGAACATCTGCGTCCAGTACCCCCCGTCGGCGACGTGGCCGACGCCGAGCTCGGTGTAGGTGGCGTTCAAGATGTTGGCGCGGTGGCTGGGGGAGTTCATCCAGGCCTCGACGACGGCGGCGGGGGTGGCAAAGCCGTAGGCGATGTTCTCGCCGGCGGTGCGGTAGGAGATGCCGAACTGCTGCATCATCTCAAAGGGGCTGCCGTAGGTGGGGCTCTGGTGGTCGAAGTAGCCGAGATCGTGCAGATCCTGCGACTTGAGGCGGGCGACATCCGCCAGCGCGTCGTTCTCCGCGAGGGCGGAGAGGCCGTTTTCGGCGCGGATCTCGTTGACCAGGCGCACAACCTCCTTTTCATAGGCGGACATGGTGCCGTTCACGGTGTCCTGCGGCCCGGCGGGGGTGGTGTCATCCTCCGGCTGCTGCTCCGGGACCTCGGGGAGGGCGGGCATCTCGGGCACGGGGGTGTCCTCCGGGGCTTCGGGGAGGACGGGGGCGTCAGGCTCCGGCGTCTCGGGGGTCACGGGTGTCTCCTGCTCCGGGACGTCCGGGCAGGCGGGGTGGTCGATCCACTGCCGGCAGTCGCCGCAGACGGTGTCGCACCGGTTGTGAAAGCCGTCATGGCTGCAAAGACGATCGTTCCACTGCTGTACCCACGGGCGGCAGGCGGTGTCGCAGTCGATCCTGCGGCACCCGTCCCTCCCCGGCGCGGCCTCTTTGGCGGCCGCCGGCAGACTGAGCTGCAGAGCGGCCAGCGTCAGCACCGCGACACCGGTCAGCTTTCTCGTCCAGTTTCTCTTTTTCACGGAAAGTCACCTCCTGGGTCTGATTGCGAAAAACTCTTACTTTTGCCGGCAGGTGTAATTGTAACCTCTCTTTCCAATCCCGCGCAATGGTAAGTTCCGGGGCCTTTGGCAGAAGACGGCACATCCTTCCAGCTTCCCCCTGTCCAAAACGCTGCTTCCCCTAGGGAGACAAGGGTTTTTGCCAAAGGGAAGAAATTTTGAAAAACGGTCATACGCCGTACATCATCCGCTCATTTTGCGCCATACTGGAGAGGACAGGAGGGGGATGGATGTCCAGAGCGACTTTCAAAAAATGGTTTCGCCCGTCCGCCGTGCTGCCGGGGCTTGTGGCGGGGCTGGTCAACGGGCTGCTGGGCGGCGGCGGCGGACTGCTGCTGGTGCCGATGCTGCGGCGGATGGCGGGGCTGGCGGTACACGCCTCCCATGCCACTGCCATTGTGACGACAGCCTGTTTCTCGGCGGTCAGCCTGCCCATCTACCTGCTGCGCGGCTCGGTGGACCTCTCGCTGGCGCTTCCGCTGGCGATCGGCGGCGCGGCGGGGAGTCTCTGCGGGGCGCTGGTGCTGAGGCGGGTGCCGACCGGGTGGCTGAAGAAGGGGTTTGCCCTGTTTTTGCTGTTTTCGGCGTGGAGGATGTATGTGGGATAATCCGTGGCTGATCCTGCTCGGCGCAGGTGTGGGGGTGTTGAGCGGCATGGGCGTGGGCGGCGGGTCGCTGCTGATTGTGCTGCTGTCGGTGTTCGGACAGGTGGAGCAGGCGGCGGCGCAGGGGGTGAATCTGGTGTACTTCCTGCCGGGGGCGTGCATCGCCATCTTCATCCACTGGCGCAAGGGCAGCATCGACCTGCCGGCGGCGGTGACGGCCACCGTCTCCGGCCTGGCGACGGCGCTGGGCGGGGCGCTGCTGGCGACGCACCTGGAAACGGCGCTGCTCAAAAAGCTGTTCGCGGGGCTGCTGCTGTTTGCCGGGGTGACGGAGCTGTTCGGCGGGAAGGGAGAGGAGCAAAAGGAGCGGAAAGGGGACGGGGATGCGCGGGCGTGAGTTGAGCGGCGGGTACAGCCCCGCCCATCGCACCGCACCCTAACTCAGCGCAACGACGCCCTTCGCTGAACCACAGCAAAAGGCCCTGCCGACGCTCCGACCTCTCAGCG
>JAFQKL010000176.1 GCA_017396965.1 Clostridia bacterium | reverse complement strand
CCCCGGCGCCGGTGTGGTAGGTGATGGGATACTCAATGGGCGTCGCGGCGGCGGTGACGGTGGTGGTTTCGGTGAATTGTCGCCCGGCGAGGGCGGTGTAGGCAAGGGTTTCTCCCTGCGGGATAGTCCAGCCGCTGTGGGCATAGCCGGGGAGCGGAGAGGCGGCGGGCTCCGGCAGCGGCTGGGTGCGGGCGGGGTCGGCGTAGAGGCCGGGGGCAGTGCTGCTGAGGTAGGCGGTCTCAGAGATCGGCTCTGTTTTGGGGCCTGCGGTAAAATGGAGGCGCAGGTCGAGGAGGGTGACCGGCTCGGCGGCGACCTCAACGGCTAGGGCCCCGTCCGGGGTGGTGAGCGTGGCCGGGGCGGTGAGCACAGGGCGGGCGAGGCCCGCCTGAGCGCCGGTTTCAAAGGTGAGCAGGGCGAGGCGGTGGTCGGCTGTGGCTTCGGTGGGGAGAAACCAGGCGGTGAGGGTGCTGCTCTGGTCGCTCTCCGTCACAACGCTCAGGTCGGAGGAGCGGGGCGCGGAAAGGGCCTCGCCCGGCTGCAGTCCCACCTCAAAGCCGGTCATCGTCAGGCCGGCGGCGCCGGTGAGCAGCAGCTCACAGGTTGTCCGGCTGTTGACATCGGCGGTGGCGGCGAGCGGGCGGAGGAGCAGCGTCGGAAGCAGCGAGGCCGGACGGGTGGGGCTGAGAAGATACAGCCCGGCGGCGGGCGGGGTGAGGGTGACGGCGTCCCCGCTTTGCGTGGCGGTTACGACGGTGTAGCCGCTGTCGGTGAGAAGGCAGGCGAAGGGGGCCGCGGCAGTCGCCGCCGGGTTGGCGGTGAGAACAAGCCCGCCCGGAAGGTCGATCGGGCCGCCTTCTGCCGAGAGGGAGAAGGTGATCGCCGCGCCGCCTGCGGTCTGAGCTTCGCAGGCGGCGGCCATCCAGGCGGGGCTGGTGTCAGGATAGAGCGGTTCGTGGAGGGTGAGGGTGGCGGTGACGGGGCGGTTTTTGGCTGTCCCCGCCAGTTCGGCAACCGCCGCGGCGGGGAAGAAGATGGCGGCATAGTCGGTTTTCACGGTCAGCCCCTCTCCCCTGTCGCTCAGCTCCTGCAGAACCATCGGCGCGATGGTGACGGCGGCGGTGCCGACGGGGTTGGCTGCGGAAGCGGTGAGCTCGGCAACATTGTCCGCCGGGATCTCGTCAACAACAAAGGAGAGCCGCGAGCGGAGGAGGCCGCAGGGGTGGCAGGTTTCGGTCCTGCCGTCTGCGGAGGTCGTGAATTTGTGGGGGACGCGGGGAAGGATCTCGCTTTCGCCGACGTCGCCGCAGCCGCAGACGCTTTGGCGCTGCCCCGTCTCCTCGCAGGTGGCCGGGGTGATCCGGTCGGTGTACCGGTGGACGTGGGGTTTTTCGGTTTTCTTATAGCGGGCGTAGAGGGAGGCGGATTCGTCGAGGCGGGAGAGGTCGGCCCGGGTGCCACCCTCGGGGGCGGTGTACCAGTCGAGGAATGTATAAATATACTTCTCGTCCTCAAAGGTTTCGGGGACGGCGACCGGCGCGGCGGCGTCCCCTTTGTACAGCGTCTGGGCGGTGAGGAGGGTG
>JAFQKL010000175.1 GCA_017396965.1 Clostridia bacterium | reverse complement strand
GCCCCGTCCACGTCGGCGAACCCAAGCGGTTCCCGGAGATCACCAACGAGGCCGTCCGCTACTACGGCGAGCCGCACTTTGATGCCTGACCACAGGGAAGAACAGGGACGCCCCGCACCGAAGCGGGGCGTCCCGCACGGCGGTGGCGCTCAGTCACCCGCCACCTGACGGAAAAAGGCCTGCGCCGCCGCCGGCAGCGGCCGCTCCTCCGCCCACGCCAGGCCGATGGCGCGGGCCGGCAGCGGCGGAGTGCGCAGCTCCACCAACCGCCCCTCCGCCAGACGCTTGGCGGCAAACTCGCGTACCACGCAGGAGACGCCAAGTCCCGATGCGGCGAAGTCCATCAGCAGATCATGGGAGCCAAGCTCGATCTCCGGCGTCAGCTGCACCGCTTGCGCCGCCAGCGCCTCGTCCACCACGCGGCGGGAGAGCGACTGGCGCTCGAGCATGATCAGTCGCGTGCCGGACAGCGCCTCCCAGCTCACCGGCCCCGCCGCCAGCGGATGGTCGGGGGCGGCGACAAAGATGTCGTGAATCGGCAGACAGGGCCGCACCGCCACCCCTTCCTCCGCCAGCGGCAGGCTGACCAGCGCCAGATCCGCCGTCCCCTCAGCCAGACAGCGGCAGAGCTCGCCGGTGGTGCCGTTTTGCAGCGACAGCTTCAGCCCCGGCCAGGCCGCGGCAAACTGCGACAGCCGCGGCAGCAGAAAATAGCGGGTCACCGTGTCCCCCGCGCCGACGCGCAGCTCCCCCGCCTCCAGCCGGTGCAGCCGCTCAATCCGCTGCCGCCCCCGCTCCAGCAGCGCCAGCGCCTCGCGCACGTCCTCCAGCAGCAGCGCCCCCTCCGCCGTCGGCAGCGCGCCGCGCACCGAGCGGAGAAACAGCGTCGTGCCGATCTGCCGCTCCAGCTGCGCCACCGCCTGGCTCACCGCCGGCTGCGTCAGATACAGCCGCCGCGCCGCCGCCGAAAAACTGCCCTCCTCCGCCACCGTCAGAAATACCCGGTAGAGATCCAGTGTCACCTGCTCCATGTTGCACCTCCATAAGCTGTGATAATGTTTTCAGAAGAAAATCACATCTTTACTTATAGTATAGACTATGCTAGAATACAGATGCAAGGGTTTTATGACCTGTCATGTTTTGCTTTGACACATCCTTATTTTAACAGGAAAGGCGAGGGATTTGCAATATGGAACGAGCTGTGGGAACAGTGGTCCGCGGGGTGCGCGCCCCCATCATCCGCGAGGGCGACGTGCTGGAAGAGGTTGTGGCCAAGGCGGTGCTGGACTGCGCCGCGGCGGAGGGGGTCTCCTTTCGCGACCGTGACGTGGTGGCGGTGACCGAGGCCATCGTCGCCCGCGCTCAGGGCAACTACGCCACGCCGGACGACATCGCCGAGGACGTGCGCCGCAAGACAGGCGGCGAGACGGCGGCGGTGGTCTTCCCCATCACCAGCCGCAACCGCTTCGCCATCTGCCTGCGCGGCATCGCCAGAGGCTTAAAGAAGATGGTGCTGCTGCTCAGCTACCCCGCCGACGAGGTGGGCAACCATCTCATTGACCTCGATCTTTTGGACGAGGCCGGTGTCAACCCCTGGAGCGACGTGCTCACCGAGGCCCGCTACCGCGAGCTGTTCGGGGAGACGGTGCATCATTTCACCGGCGTCGATTATGTTGCTTACTACCGTGAGCTGGTGGAGAGCGAGGGCTGCGAGCTGACCATCCTCTTTGCCAACGACCCCCGCGAGGCCCTCAAGCACACCGACGTGGTGCTGGCCTGCGACATTCACACCCGCGCCCGCACCAAGCGTCTGCTGAAGAAGGCCGGCGCGCGGGTGGTGCTGGGGCTGGACGAGCTGCTCACCGAGCCGGTCAACGGCAGCGGCTACAACGAGCAGTACGGCCTGCTCGGCTCCAACAAGGCCACCGAGGAGCGGATCAAGCTGTTCCCGCGCGACGGGCAGCGGTTTGTCGAGGCGGTGGCGGCGCGGCTGCGCGAGGCCACCGGCAAGCTGGTGGAGGTGATGATCTACGGCGACGGCGCCTTCAAGGATTCGGTGGGCAAGGTTTGGGAGCTGGCCGACCCGGTGGTCAGCCCGGCCTACACCGCGGGCCTGGAGGGGACGCCCAACGAGCTGAAGCTGAAGTATCTGGCGGACAACGACTTTGCCGCGCTGGAGGGCGACGCGCTCAAGGCGGCGATTGTCGATTCGATCAAGAAGAAGGACGGCGACCTGAAGGGCAGCATGGCCTCTCAGGGGACGACGCCGCGGCGGATCACCGACCTGCTCGGCTCGCTGAGCGACCTCACCTCCGGCAGCGGGGATAAGGGGACGCCGATTGTGTGGATTCAGGGGTATTTTGACAATTACGCCAAGGATTGATTGGTGCTTGTGGAGGACGCGCTTCCCCGGGGTGGGGGGGCGCGTTCTTTTTGGTGTGGGGTGTGGGAGGTGGTTGAGAGTGGTGGGATGGAGGGACG
>JAFQKL010000174.1 GCA_017396965.1 Clostridia bacterium | reverse complement strand
GCGGGGGCGGAGGGGGCGGAGCCGCCGCTGTGGGAGATTCGGTCACCGGCGTGCCGCATTCGGTGCAGAATTTCTTGTCATCGTTCAGGATCGTGCCGCAGTGGGTGCAGAATTTTGCCATAAGCTCACCTCGTTTCTCTTCGTTCCGGGCGGTCGGCGGCGGGGCCGGCCGACCGACCCTGCGGGTGGGTGTCGTCAATGGATCGTGATCTCCAAAGCAATTTCTTCGTCAACGCCAAAATGCGTTGCCCGAACACTGCCCCAGTCGAACAGATAGATCTTTTCGCTGCTCGTTGAATTTTCCTCGTCAAGCGTGCCACTCAACGCATAATAGCCGATCAGCCTCTCAAAGGCATCGTCATCCGCGTTTCTCAGCCCGACTTTGACAAGATTGGAGCCCTCGGAATAGGCGTAGTCAAATGTACCCACATATTTTGCGACCTCTTCCGGAAGCTCCGGCCCGTCGGCGATCTCAAGGTCGGCAAGGCCTGTCAGGCTGTTGCCGCCGTCGCTGTTTGTGTCATAGATGGTCAGGTTGATGTAGCCCATGTCAATCCACATATCCCCGACACTCATTTCAAACCTGTAGTCCGGGCTGACAAGTCCCGAAACCTCGGCCTCCGTGTATCCTGCTGTCTCCAGCTTTTCCAGATAGGCAGCGACCTTGTCGGCATCCATCGGCTTCACGATCATGTCGATGATGCCGTCCTCCTCGTACCATGAATCGTCAACCTCGGTGACAACGGCGTCATCGGGCAGTACAAGGCTTTCCAGGAACGGATACTTGTCTACGGGAATCTCCACCCCATCGGGGACGGAAACTTCGGGGGTATCGTCCGGCTCATCCTCGCCCGGGTCGGGGGTGTTTTGCTCCTGCTGCTGGCCGCCGACCGGGGGATCCTCCTCGCTGCCGGGAGGGGTTTCCTCGCCCCCGCCGCCGCAGGCGGCAAGAGAGAGCGCCATCACAAGCGCGAGCAAAAGCGCAAAGCACTTCTTCATCTCGTTGTCCTCCTTTTTCTGCTCGGCCGGGGGCGGCCGGCAGGGGGCCGGCCGCCCCCGGGGTGCGGGAAAAGCGTTCTTCGTCTTCGGGATCAGTACTGAAGGTTCTCGACGATGTCGGAGAAGCCCACCTCCAGCATCACATCGTAGTCGTAGTAGTTGACCACTGCGTAGATGCCGTTTTTGTGCAGGGTGGAATAGTAGCAGCCGTCGCTCTCGCTCTCATGCCGCAGCTCCCATCCCGCGCCCGCAAGAGTCTGGGCGTAGTCCTTCGCGTCCTGAATCTCGGTGCCGAAGTAGCTGAACCAGGCGGAGAAGTACTCACCCAGCTCGGAGAAGGTGCTGCCGGTCAGGTCGAAGTCCACATCGCTGTAGTTCATGTCATAGGCGGTGTAGGATTCGGTATAGTCATAGCCGGTCATGCCCCGCTGCGGCAGGGGGATGGACTCCCCGGCAATGGCCTCGGGCAGGGGGAAGAGGTCATTGGTAGCGTAGACCGAGGCGGCGCCGTCGAACTGGCCGTCCTCGTTGTCGTTGGTGTTGAAGAAGATGTAGACGAACCAGCCGTCGTTGTTGCAGAAGTCGAACTCCCACCACTCACTGTCCCGGTCGCTGATCTGACCGCCGGAGAAGCCGTTGGCCCGCAGGGCGTCCAGCCAGGCGTCCAGCTGTGCCTCGGTGGCATAGAACCGCACGCCATACGTCCGGTAGTCCTCATGGCTGTCGTAGGTCAGGGGACCCACCGAGTAGTCGCCGTTGAGCACATCGTGGGAATAGTCCTTCAGGGTGGTCTGGTCCACCTTGATGCCGTCCACGGGGCCGGGGAGGCAGTCGGGGAGGACATCCTCGTCCCACACATCGTAGATGTAGGCTCCGAAGCTGTTCTCATCCCACCCCTCGGGCTTGAGGGACTCCAGGATCTCAAGGGCCTGTTCGACATCGTCCAAATCTTCCTGGGACGGCTGGCCGGAATCGCCGGAGGGGGTCTCGTCGTCATCACCCCCGCCGCCGCAGGCGGCGAGGGAGAGGAGCAGCGCAAGGGTCAGCAACAGCGCAAGCAGTTTCTTCATTTTCTTCATTTCGTTGTCCTCCTTTTATCTCATCCGTAAATGTGATCGGCCACAAAGTTGATTTGAAGCGTCAACTCGATCTCGGGGCTTAAGGCAAACTTCAGCTCAATCTGTTTTCCGTTGTACTCATAAATCCAGTCGCCCAAAGCACCCCTTGCAGAGGTATGATTCTCATAAAATGTGTCAAAGTCTGCAATCGGCTCGCTGATCCTCATGCCGGTTGAGGACTCACTGTTTGCTTCTCCTACGCAGATGCCCATGGTGGAAACAGCGGCTGCGGCCTCGTAGTACGCCCTCATCATCTCCCTGGTGTCAACGGCATCGGCGCCCTGATAAACAATGACCATGCCTCCGGCGATGGAGCCCGTACTCTCTGCCTTGACAAGCGCCCAATCGCCCTCCGGGTCTGCATCAATCCCAAACAGCTCTTCTGCCAGGGCGGCATAGTTGCTGTCGGTCACATTGTCAAGCGACGCTTCGCCGCCGTCGCCCGGCGGATCCTCCGGCTCACCGGCTTCGGGGGTCTTGTCCTCCGGTTCCACGCTGCCGGTCGGTGTCGTGTCATCGCCGGAGGGAGCTTCATCATCGCCCCCGCCGCAGGCGACGAGGGAGAGGAGCAGCGCAAGGGTCAGCAAAAACGCAAGCAGTTTTTTCATGGCAGGCACCTTCCTTTCTTCATCATCTGATTTGTTGCCCTTTCCCGGGAATGGGGTGGTTTTTCGCTACATCTCCATCAGGGTGTAGTCGGCGGGGATGGTGAATTTGGCGCTGTCCACCTTGTCGCTGGCCTCGACGATCTTCATCACGGACTCGATGCCGTCCAGAGCACTGATCATGTAGACGAGGTCGTCTCCGTCAAAGCAGTAGACGGCGGTGGCCCCCTCCATCAGCCACTCCTCGGTGTCATAGGTCTTGCCGTCCACCTCGCGGCTGCCGGTTTTGAAGCTGCCCATGTCGAGGTCGCCCTCGCCCAGCACCTCGCCGGCAATCGTCTCGGCGTCCGCCTGCAGGGCCATCTTGATCACCATTTTGGAACTGTGGTCGATGACATACATCGTCTCCCCCTCCATCAGCGAGGCGGAGAGGACGGTGCCGCCCACGGCGGTCTCGGTGTAGGTCTTGCCCGACCCGTCGCTCATGGTGGTCATGGTCATCACCTGACCCTCCATCTCGATCTCATAGGTCATGGTCATGGCACCGGTGGCGAAGCGGCTGTAGAAGCGGCCGGTTTTGGTGCCGAGCCAGCCTGAGAGGTCTTCGGGGGGCTGTTCGCCGCCGGTCTCGCCGGTCTCGCCGCTCTGGCTCTCGCCGGGGTCGGCGGATTCGCCCTCGTCATCCCCGCCGCCGCAGGCGGTGAGGGTGAGGAGCAGGGCGAGGGTGAGCAGAATGCTGAGCAGTGTTTTGATCTTGTTCATGGTAGTCCTCCGTTCATCTGGCAGTTGTCGAAGCGGATCTCAAAGCGCCCGTCGTGCGGGGGAGCGGTCAGGAGGCGCAGTCCTCCGGGGCGCAAGCCTTCGCTTCGCTGTGTTTTTCTCTTTTGTACAACAAGGGGTCTACCCCTGCTGCTGACCGCACCGGCTGCAAAAGCGGTTGCCGGGGACGAGGGGTGCGCCGCAGCCGGAGCAGAAGCCGCTCTCTTCCTCGATCAGCCGCGTCCCGCACCCGGAGCAAAACTTGACGCCGGGGGCGTTGACCGTCCCGCAGCCGGGACAGCCGGTGCCCGCCATCCCCAGCTTGCCGCCGCACGCCTGACAGAACCTGGTTCCCTCCGGGTTCTCGTGGCCGCACTGCGGACAGGTGCGCTCGGCCCTCGCGGCCTCGGCTGCCTTCTCTTTGGCCTCTGCCTCTGCCTTGGCGGCGGCCAGCTTCTGCTCGGCGGCGGCGAGGTTGGTCTGGGTGAGCTTCAAACGGTCGGCGAGGTCGCCGAAGCTCTCGAGCCCGTGCTGCTCAATCGCCCGCTTGCCGATCTCGCCATAGAGGTCACCCTCCTGCTTTTTGAGATCACTGACCTCCCCCTGCAGCTTCAGGAGCTGGGTGGCGGGGTCGTTTTGCGGCATGATGCTGGTGAGGCCCTTCATCAGACCTCCGAGACTTCCAAACAGATCTGCCATGGGAATTCCTCCTCTGTCTCTCTTTT
>JAFQKL010000173.1 GCA_017396965.1 Clostridia bacterium | reverse complement strand
CTCCGTGATCATGGGCGTGCTGGTGGCATCCCTCATCGGCATCATCATCCTTTTGTACATGGCCATTGCCTTTATGTGAGGTGTGCGGCATGAAGGAAAAAACCTTTTACAGGCTTTTGATCGTTTTGACAGCTGTTTGCGCCCTGGCAACGATAGCGCACATCTGCTACGCGGTCTACGCCTATCAGCACAGCTCGATCATCCAGTTTATCGCAAGGGAGCTGTGGTAGCATGAACAAACGACTCTTTCAGCAGCTGTTCTCCCTGCTGTTCACCGCCGCCCTGTTTCTTCTCTTTAACCTCAGTATGTTCCGCCTCGTCACCTGGCGGCTGACCAACAACTTCAGCGGTGTCCAGGCCACCGGCATGGTGGATGTCTCCCGCTACCTTCCCCACAACCCGCAGTCCGACCTCGCCCGCACCGGCGCCTCCCTCACCCTCGTGGGCGACCTCCCCATCCTCGACGGCGCCGCCGCCCTGGTGCCGGTCTACGCCTCGGTGATCGACAGTCTCTATCCCGCCGGCTCCGTCACCTTTGAGGGCGGCGTCTTCGACGGCGACAACTACACCGGCGAGAACTTTCTGCCGGACAGCGTCATGCAGTACAAAAACACCGTCCGCGGCTACCAGGCCATTGTCGACGGCACGACCGACATCCTCTTCTGCGCCGCGCCCTCGGCCGCTCAGGCCGCCTACGCCGCAGAGCAGGGGGTGGAGCTGTGCTATGTCCCCATCGGCCTCGAGGGCTTTGTCTTTTTTGTCAACAGCGAAAACCCCGTCGAGAGTCTCACCGCCGATGAGATCCGCGCCATCTACGCTGGCGAGATCACAAACTGGGCCGAGGTCGGCGGGCCGCGGCGGACGATCAACCCCGTCTCCCGCCTTGAGGGCAGCGGCAGCCAGACGGCGATGGAGGCCTTTATGGGGGAGCGGGAGATCGGCAAAAAATCGCCCTTCATCCTCACCGGCGCCTCGATCGGCTTTTCGTTTCGCTATTACATGGACGGCATCGTCGGCAACGAAAAGGTGAAGATGCTGGCCGTAAACGGCATAGAGCCGACGGTGGAGAACATCCAGAACGGCAGCTACCCCATCATCGCCGAGTTTTACGCGATTCATCGTGCGGACAACCAAAATGAAAACATCCCCGTTGTCCTCGACTGGCTGCTCTCAGAGGAGGGGCAGAGGCTGATTGCGGCGACCGGCTATGTGCCGCTGAACCCGGAAAGCTGACCCCCCTCCGTCCGCCCCACCGTGACCTCGTCACAGATTACTTTCGTATTTTGTGGTATCGTCAGAACAGAATAGAGTCCAAAGATTCCTGTGAAAAACGAGGTGCAACCTATGAATCAAACCACTCCCACCCGCGTCATCCACCTCGCCGGCGGCTGCTTCTGGGGCCTTGAACACCTCATGCAGTCGATCCCCGGCGTCATCGACGCCCAGAGCGGCTACGCCAACGGCACCGGCCCCGAGGATGCCGACTACAAAACCGTCTGCCAAGGCAAAACCGGCTTTCGCGAGACGGTCCGCGTTGAGTACGACCCCGCGCAGGTCAGCCTCGATGCCCTTCTCTTAGCCTACTTTTTCGTCATCGACCCCACGGTGGAAAACCGCCAGGGCAACGACATCGGCACCCAGTACCAGACCGGCGTCTACTACTCCGACGAAGAATCGAGGGAGACGGTTGAGCGCATCGCCGCCATCGAAAAGAGCCGCAGCCAACCCTTCGCCGTCGAGATCGGCCCGCTCAAAAACTTCTACCCCGCCGAGGAGCACCACCAGAACTATCTCGACAAAAACCCCACCGGCTACTGCCACATCCCCCGCGAGGCCATGGCTCTCTTCTCCTCCCTGCGCATCGATCCCGGCGACTACCGGCGGCCCGCCGACACCGTGATCCGGGAAAAGCTGACGCCGGAGCAGTACCGCGTCACCCAGGAGAGCGGCACCGAGCGTTCCTTCAGCAACCCGCTGTGCCATCACTTTGAGCCGGGGATCT
>JAFQKL010000172.1 GCA_017396965.1 Clostridia bacterium | reverse complement strand
GCCAGCCGTCCACAGCAACACCCCCCGTCCAACCCCACCAAACTGTCCTCCCACCACGCACACCCCGTCACAAAAAATTCTCTCTCAAAGCGTAAATTTGTTCTTTTCTTTTCCCCCAACCTATGTTATAATAAACAAAACCACCCCGCCGTCCCCCCGGCGCGGCGGGCGGAACGCGGAGGGCAGCATGGGCAAAGGCGATGTGACAAGACAGGCCATCTATCGGTTTATCTGTGAATATATGGATGACAACGGCGTCTCCCCCACCGTGCGGGAGATCTGCGAAGGGGTCGGCCTCAAGTCGCCGGCCTCGGTGTTCACCCACCTCAAGCGGCTGGATGAGGACGGCGTGCTCACCTTCCGCCAGGGGCAGAAACGCTCGATCGTCCTAAACGGCCGCACCCCGCCGCGGCAGGTGCCGCTGGTCGGCGAGGTCACCGCCGGCCAGCCGATGCTCGCCGCGCAGAACATCGAGGGCTACCTCCCCATCGAACCCTCCCTGCGCCGCGGTCACGACCTCTTCGCCCTGCGCATCCGGGGCGACAGTATGGTCGACGCCGGTATTCTCGACGGCGACCTCGTCATCGTCGAGCAGACCCCCGTCGCCGCCGACCGCGATATCGTTGTGGCCATGATCGACGACCACGCCACCGTCAAACGCTTCTTCCGCCGCCGCGACGGAGGCTTTCGCCTGCAGCCGGAAAACGCCGCCTACGAGCCGATCGAGGTGGATGAGCTGGTGATTCTTGGGAAGGTTGTGGCGCTGTATCGCGACCGGGTGCGCTGAACGCGGGAGGACCGGGTATTACAAATCGGATTGTTCCGGAGTGGATGGCGGCTTGTGTAATACTCCTAACAGTTATATATTATAATAATATAACGATTTAGGACTACAGCAGAGCCTGCTCCTTCCGCAGTCTAAATCCTATTTGTTATTTTACGAATAAATATCCCGAATCGGAGAGAGTTTGGAGAGAATTCGGAGAGACGCATCCCCCGCGGGCCTGCCGCCCTTTTGCTGCTTTGCGCCGGCGGCGGGGACGGTGGAAAGGAGGCCCGGTGCCGATGATGGGGAAGACGCATTTCGTGATTGGCGTCGCCGCCGCGCTGGCGGTCACCCGGCCCACCACGCCGCAGGGCTGCGTAGCGGCGGTGGTCGGCGGGGCGATGGGCGGTGTGCTCAGCGACCTCGACCTCAAGCACCGCCGCGAGATTCAGGACGCGCTGGTCGCCCGTCTGCTGGCGCTGGGCCTGGTCATCCTCGCCCTGCTGATCGACTTCTCGCTGCAGGACGGCCTCACCGAGCAGCTGCGCCGACGCGACCGCCTGACCCTCACCGCCGGGCTGCTGCTGTTCGCGCTGCTCTGCCTGTTCGGCATGACGCAGCAGCATCGCGGCTTTCTCCACTCGCTTGCGGCCCTCGCGCTGCTCAGTCTGGCGGTGTGGATGTTCAGCCCGCCGCTGCTGCGCCCCTTCGCCGCGGGGTTTGGCTCGCACCTTGTGATCGACCTGCCCAACAAGCGGCCGCT
>JAFQKL010000171.1 GCA_017396965.1 Clostridia bacterium | reverse complement strand
TCCTCCTTCTTTGTGATGGGCGCGGGCGACCGGGTCAAGGGCCTTGCGGTCAACAAGACCGGCACCATGAGCGCCTGGACCCAGCACTTCTATCCGAACTGCGTCAACATCCCCGCCCTCGGCGGCACCACCCCCGCGGTGGAAGAGATCATCAAGCTCGACCCCGACCTCGTCATCATCCACCCCTCCACCGCCAAGGACGGCATGGCTGGCCAGATCAGAGACGGCGGCGTCCCCGCGATCAACATCAACTTCAATGACTACGACAGCATGATGAAGTCGTACACCATCCTGGGCGAAGCGCTGGGCGGTGTGTATCAGGAGAAGCTTCAGGGCTGGTGCGATTCGGTCAAGGCCGCCCAGGAGCGCAACCACAGCATCACGGACTCGATCCCCGAGGAAGAGCGCCCCGTGGTCTACTACATCAGCGGCCAGAGCGAGAGCCTGGTCGGCACCATGGCCGGCAACTCGATCTTCCAGGATTGGACCGAGCAGGCGGGCGGCCGCTATGCCGCTGCCGTGATGAATCTGACCGGCAATGAGGTCGCCGCGGAGGAGATCTTTGCCCTCGATCCCGACATCATCATCGTCGGCGGAGCCTATCAGCACGTTCTGATGAAGCAGCTCGAAACCGAGCCCGGCTGGAAGGATCTGAAGGCGGTCAAGAACGGCAGAGTGTACAACAACCCCTACGCCTGCTTCAACTGGGAGCGGTTCGGTCTCGAGAGCCGTCTGCAGCTCGACTACGCCCTCTACTGCATCCAGCCTGAGCTGGCCGCCCAGAACGGCATCACCCGCGACGCCCTCGTCCAGACCGTCATCGACTTCTACAAGACCATGAACGGCACCGAGCTCACCGCCGAGCAGGCCGGCTTCATGCTGGACGGCCTGAAGCCGGACGGCACCGCCGAGTTCCCCGCCGCGTAAGATCGGTTCGAGTAATACCGGTTTCGATTCAAGAGGACTTTCGATGGACAAGACAAAAAACGCCCCTGCGGCCGACGCCCCCGCCCCCGCCCCGGCGGGGCGCGTCGGCCCCAAGGGGGTCTCAAACCTCTCGCAGGCCCACTACCGCCTCTTCTTCTGGGGCATCGCGGGGCTGCTGGTGCTGGTGTTCGGCGCCTCCCTCGCGCTGGGGCGATACAGCATCCCCTTTTTCGACTCGTTTAAGATTGTACTCTCCCGCATCTTCCCCATCCCCGTCACCTGGGAGAATGTGCCCGACGCGGTGGTGATGGACCTGCGCCTGCCCCGCACCATTGCCGCCGCCGTGATCGGCGCGGCGCTGGCGCTGTCCGGCGCCACCTACCAGAGCATCTTCAAGAACCCGATGTGCTCGCCCGACCTGCTGGGCGTCTCGTCGGGGGCCTGCGTCGGCGCGGCGCTGGCGATTCTGGCGGGGGCGGGCAGCTTTGCCGTGCAGCTCGGCGCCTTTGTGGGCGGCTGTCTGGCCGTGTTTGTCACGGTGCTGATCCCGCGGCTGATGCGAAACGAGTCCACCACCGTGCTCATCCTCTCGGGCGTGGTCGTCTCCAGCTTCATGGGCTCGATCATGAGCATCATCAAGTTCGTGGCCGACACCGACACCGAGCTCGCCGAGATCACCTACTGGACGATGGGCTCCTTTGCCGCCGTCAAGATGGAGACCATGCTGCCGGTGCTGCCCACCATCCTCCTCCCCCTTGCGGTGATCCTGCTGATGCGCTACCGCCTCAACGTCCTCTCTCTGGGCGACAATGAGGCCCGGTCGCTCGGCATCAACCTGCAGGCCACCCGCGGCGCCTTCATCATCTGCTCCACCCTGATCTCCGCCAGCTGCGTCTGCCTGGCGGGCACGATCGGCTGGGTGGGACTCATCATACCCCACGTTTCACGAATGCTGGTTGGGTCGGACAACAAGAAGATGCTGCCCATCGCCCTGCTGCTGGGTTCCGTCTTCATGGTGCTGATCGACATTCTCTGCCGCACCATCACCGCCGCGGAGCTGCGCATCGGCATCCTCACCGGCATCATCGGCGCGCCCTTCTTTGTCGCCATCCTCGTGAAGCAGAACAGGAATATGCGATGATACTGGATGTTAAAAACTTAAGCTTTCGTTACGGCACCGGCCGCACCATCTTCCACGACGTCAGCTTCTCGCTCGACAAGGGCGAGGTGCTTTCGATCCTCGGAACCAACGGCGCCGGCAAGTCCACCCTGCTCAACTGCATCGCCAACCTCTTCCGCCCCGCCTCGGGCGAGATCTATCTGGAGGGGCGGGCGATGTCCAAAATGAAGATGCGGGAGGTGGCGCAGGTGGTGGGCTATGTGCCGCAGATCCACACCCCCGCCTATGCCTATACGGTGCGCGAGTTCACCGTCATGGGCCGCACCCCCTACATCGGCGCCTTCGCCAAGCCCTCCGCCGCCGACTACGAGATGGCGGACGCCGCCCTCGAGCGGATGGGGATCTACCACCTGGCGGACAAGGCCTACACCGAGATCTCGGGCGGCGAGCGCCAGCAGGTGACCATCGCCCGCGTCATCACCCAGCAGCCCAAGATGATCCTGCTCGACGAGCCCACCGCCCATCTCGACTACGGCAACCAGTACCGCGTTGTCCAGATGATCAAGCAGCTTTCGGACGAGGGCTATGCCCTGATCATGACCACCCACAACCCCGACCACGCCATCATCTTAAACGGCAAGGTGGCGATCTTAAACCGCGAGGGCCTGCTCTCGGTCGGTCAGGCGGCGGACACGCTGGATCACGAAACCCTCTCCACCCTCTACCGCCTCAACATCAAGACGGTGTACGACGAGGACGCGGGGCGGAACATCTGCGTGGTCTGCTGACGCGCCCCCTGCAGGGGTCGCCGCCGCAGCGGCGAAACTCCCCCCGCACCATCTTCAAAAAAACAACCATAAGAATACAACAGAGAGGAGCACCCCCATGGTCAACTACAGAGAGTACCTCCCGGAACTCAAGTCCACCACCCTGTTCCAGGACATCGAAGACGATGCCCTGGTTGCCCTCCTCGAGGCGATGGCCCCGAAGCTGGTTGTCCGCAAGCAGGGCGACGGCATGACCCCCTTCGCCCCCGGCACCTTCCGCATGGCGCTGCGCGCCACCCCGCCCAACGAGATCGTGCCCCGCGTGTTCAAGTACGACATGCCCAAGTTCGGCGAGCCCGGTATGCTGATGGCCGAGATCCCCTCCCTCTCCCTCATGGGCGACGGCCTCAAGGCCGCCGGCCGCGAGCGCAAAGGCCCCGGCGGCCCTCCCCACAAGCCGAAGCCCGTTGCCTACGATCTGGAAATGCTGGAATTTGAGGTCGACTCGCTGACCAGGTTCTACGGCGAGGAGATCTTCAAGGCCCAGGGCATCATGCTGAGAAACTTCCTCGGTATCTTAGCCCACAAGGTGTGCGACATCCGCCACGAGCTGTTCTTAATCCGCGATGCCCGCGATATGTATCTTGACACCGAGAACACCATCCAGGTCTTCGCCGCCGGCGTGACCATGGGGGTTGCCAAGCAGGCCATCCAGCACTGGAACCTCAAGCATCCCGAGCGTCAGGCGGTGCTGGTGGGCGGCCACTCGGTGGATCTCGTCCGCCGCCTCAAGGCCGGTGAGCGCTGCGACGTGCTGATCACCGCCGACGACACCAACGTCTCCGAGATGCTGATGCCGGAGCTGGCCAAGGGCTATGTTGTCTTCGCCGGCAACCGCATGGTCATCACCGCCCGCGAAGGCTACGAGATCAACAGCGAGAACTGGAAGGAAAAGCTGCTCGATCCCGCCGCCACCTTCATCCACAACGATCCCTACGGCGATCCCGGCGGCTACCGCGCCGTCATGGCCATGCTGCTGGCCGACAAGGTCGAGGAGGGTCTGACCAAGAAGCTGATGGAGCATCCCGGCCACTACGGCATGACCCCCGTCAAGCGCGAGGAGCTGCCCCCGATCATGTACTCCTTCGGCTACCGCTCCGGCGCCGTCTCCCGCGGCGGCTCCTTCGCCGAGCTGCCCGCCGTCATGGATCTGGGCGACGAGGCCCTGGCCGCGACCTATGCCGAGGCGAAGTTTGCTGTTGACGAGAACAACACCGTCGCCGGCACCCCGATCAGCCACGCCGTCACCATCCCCACCACCGCCAAGTACGCCGCCGAGGCGAAGGAGTTTGTCAAGCTGTTCCTCGCGAGCGACTTTGAGAGCTTCGGCTTCCTGCCCCGCCGTCAGAGCGCCGGGGAGGACATCCTCGCCTGACGCGGGTTGAGCGGCTGCGCTGAGACGGCGGTTGCCGTGTGACAAAGCGGCAAAGACAGCCAAATCAGCGTATGCAGGAAAAGCAAAAGAAGGCCGCCGGCTCTGCCGGCGGCCTTTTCGCGTGTCAAACAGCCTGAGACACTTTGGGGATGGAGACAGTCGGGGAGAAAGGCGGGGCTCCCGGTCGCCCGCAATTGCGTGATCCGGGTTTTGCCTGTCACGGGTATGGGGGGGAGGCTCTCTGCCCTGCAGGGGTCAGCCCCTGCAGCCAGCCCCGTCACCCCCCGCCCGCCGGCATCCGCAGCGCCTGCAGCGTGGCCTGAACCAGCTCTTCGGGGAGGTAGTAGCAGTGATCCTCCCGCCGCCGGAAGTTTGTGTGTTCTTTGCGCACCCCCAAATA
>JAFQKL010000170.1 GCA_017396965.1 Clostridia bacterium | reverse complement strand
GTCGAGATACCCCTTGAGCTGGCCGCGCAGATGGGCGGCGGACTCCTCGGCCCGCCGCTTGTCGTCGGCAAACTGAATGGCGGCGTAGATGGCGGACATGGTGACCGACGCCCTGGGGTTCTTGTCCAGCAGCGTCTGCATCGCCCCCTCCACGGCGGCGGCGGCCTGCTCGACCTCCTCCTGCGGCGAGTCGGTGCGCACGGTATACGGCGTGCCGAGCACGCGGATGGTGTATTGCTGACTCATTGGTTCTCCTCCCTGTCAAAAAAAGTAACACTCGGGCCGCCAAAGCGCCCGCCGCACCCGCAGCGCGGCTTGCAGGCAAAGCTGCAGAGAATGGAAGCGGGAAAAGGGGGCCGAAAGCCCCCCGTCACAGCGGCCGCCACACCGGGCGGCGCTGCTCATAGGTCACATAGCGGGTAAACCCCGCCTCGCGCAGGGCGGCCATCGTCTCCTCGACGTAGGAGCCGACGTGCTCCTCGTTGTGCCCGTCGCTGCCGATGGTCACCAGCTTTCCGCCCAGCTCGCGGAAGCGGCGCAGCACCGGCACCGAGGGCACCGGCTCGCCGAGGGAGCGGTAGCCGGAGGTGTTGGCCTCCAGCGCCTTCTCGTTGCGGGCAATCTCGCGCAGCACGTCGTCGAGAATGTCCTGACAGGCGTCAAAGCTCAGCCGCCGCTTGGCGTGAATCATGGCATAGCGCAGCGGCAGGGCGAGGTGGCCGAAGGAGTCGTAGTCCTGCTGACGGGCAAGCTCCAGACACTCCTCTAAGTAGGCGCGCAGATGGGGGTTCATGTCCTCTTGCGTATAATCGAAGAAATAGGCGTCCTCGCCGCTGATGGTGTGCAGGCTCGAGATGACAAAGTCGAGCGGCAGGGCGTCCATGCCGCGGTGGGCGTGGGCGGGGTCCTGGGTGTAGTTGCCAAGCTCGAGGCCGAGGCGGAGGTCGATGCGGTGGCCGAGGGCGCTGCGGGCGGCCTCGAAGCGCTCCAAGTAGCGGGGGATGTCAAAGGGCTTCTTGCGCTCCTGCCAGTCGGCGCAGGGGTGGCCGCACTCCCAGTGCTCGGTGACGCAAAGCTCAGAGAGCCCCTTGTCGGCGGCGGCGCGGGCGAGGTCGACCAGGTCGGTGCGGGAATCGGGCGAGATGTCGCTGTGACAGTGAAAGTCGGAACGGTAAGACATAACGGCTCCTTTCGCGCCGGGGCGCAGGGTGGAATGAAGATCAGCCGAGGAAATAAGTACGGCTGTAGTCGTTGACGCTGACCTCGGTGCCGGTCTGCGGCAGGTCGGCGAGGTAGGAGGCGGCGGGGGTGACGGTGTACCACTCCAGCAGCGGCAGGAAGGGCAGCTGCTCGGCGAAGATGGTCTGCACCTCCTTGAGATACTGGGCGCTCAGCCCCCGGTTGGGCTGGGTGATGGCGGCATAGAGCTTGTCGCTGACGGTGGTGTTCTGATAGCGCATGACGTTGAGCTGCCCACCAATGGCGGTGCGGTGCAGAATCGCCTCCGGGTAGGGGCCCTGGGTGCCTCCGTACAGCGTCATCTCATACTGCCCGGAGGAGATGACGGTGGCCTCCCACTCCAGGCGGTCGGTCTGGATCACGGTCACCTCAATGCCCACCTCCGCCAGCTGGCTCTTGATGAGGGCGGCAAGCTCGGGGTAGGGTTCGACATCGCAGACCGAGAGGGTGAGGCGCAGATAGCGGCCCTCTTCGTTTTTGGTATAGAGGGTGGAGAGCGACTCCTCCACGCGGTCCCTGTTGAAGGCGGGGATGGTGGCGGTTTCGAGGATGGTATCGGCAAAGAGCGGCGAGAGGAAGTGGGTGGAGACGGCGCCGACGCCGTAGAGCGACTCGGTGAGCAGCTGCTCCCGGTCGATGGCGGAGGCGATGGCGAAGCGCAGCACGGGGTTGTTGTGGAACACCCCCTCGCCGACGTTGAAGGCCAGCTGGATTCGGGAGGCGTCGTCCCGGCGCAGCAGGGTGATGGCGGGGTTTTGCTCATACTCGGGGAGGACCGAGAGGGGGTAGCCCACCGTCAGCACCTCAAGGTCGCCGCGCTCAAAGGCGGCGCGGGCCTCCTGGGGGGTGGAATAGTATTGGAAGACGAGGCGGTTGAGCCGCGGCGCGCCGCCGTAGTAATCCTCGTTTTTCTCCAGCACAATGGTGCCGCCCGCCTCATCGCGGGAGCCGAAGCGGAAAGGTCCGGTGCCGACGGGGCTGGTGACGGCGGGGGCGGTCAGCCAGTCGTAGCCGGAGTAGAGGTGGCTGGGGAGGATGGAGGCGGCCTCCTCGGTGAGGACGTAGTGGAAGAAGGGGGAGGACTGGGTGAAGGCGATGTAGATCTTGCTCTCCCCGTCGTGCCAGATGTCGCTGACATAGAGGAACTGCTCGTAGAGCACGCCCACCTGGGTGCGGATGGCGTTGAGGGTCCAGGTGACGTCGTCCACCGTCAGCGGCTGACCGTCGTGCCAGAGGACGCCCTGGCGCAGGGTGAGGGTGAGCTGGGTACAGCTGTCGTTATAGCTCCAGTCGGTGGCGAGGTCGGGGAGGACCTCCTGTTTGGAGTTGATTTTTAAGAGACGGGAGAAGAGGTTTTCGCTGATGGCGGCGGCGTCTTCGTCCATGGCGTCGGGATTGAAGGTATAGGGCAGGCTGAGCAGCGGCAGACGCAGCGCGCCCTCGCGCAGCGCGGCCGCGCCCTGCTCGGTGGTGGGGGCGGGCGGGTCGGCTTCGTCGCTGTTGCAGGCGGTGAGGGAGAGGGCGAGAGCGAGGGCGAGGACGAGGGAGAGCAGCCGGCGGAGCGGCCGGGGGGGACGGTGAGTCATGGGGGGCCTCCTGTATGTAAAAAGGGTACTTTTGGGGGATGGGCGTAGATATCTATAGTTTACACCAAAATTATGCGCGTGTAAATGTCAAAGATTGATTTGAGGGAAAAAGTTTGGTATACTTTTGGGGAAGATTTGGTGGACGGAGGGGGCTTGTCCGGGGCCGGGGGTGTGGCTGCCTGCCGACCGAAGGTCGGACAGGACGGAAAGGGGGCGCTGCCCCCGTCAACCCCCGGGTGGTGCGCCGTCGGCGGGCGGCGACCCCGGCGGGGGGCGGGGATTTCGCCGCGGCGGCGGCGCCCCCGGCGGGGGGCGGGGGGCGTGT
>JAFQKL010000169.1 GCA_017396965.1 Clostridia bacterium | reverse complement strand
TTACCCCCCAGACACCCCCCTGGTCCGGGCTTCCTGTTGCACCTGCAGTCCATCTTTGATATAATAAAGCTGTATCTCGAACCAACGCGGGCGGCACGCCGCCCCAACCCGGAAAGGACAATCTATGAGCAAAAAACAGCACAAAACCTCCATCGGCGGCCAGGCGGTCTACGAAGGCGTGATGATGAAAGGCCCGAAGCAAACCGCCATCGCCCTGCGCCTGCCGGACGGCAGCATCGACACCACCGTCAGCGAAACAAAGAGCATCAAGCAGCGCTTCCCCCTCTTCAAACTGCCCATCCTGCGCGGCATGGCCGGCTTTGTCGAATCGCTGACCCTGGGCTACAAAACCCTCACCTACTCCTTTGAAAAGGCGGGGCTGGAGGAGGAGGAGCCGACCAAATTGGAACGCTGGCTGGAGAAGACCTTCGGCAAGTCGATCATGGACATCATCATCGTCATCGCCGGCGTCCTCGGCGTGGCGCTGGCGCTCTGCCTTTTCATGCTGCTGCCCTCGTTTCTCGTCAAGCTGATGGCGAACTTCCTGCCCGCCTGGAGCCACAACATTGTGGAGGGCCTGATCAAAATCGCCGTCTTCCTCCTCTATGTCGCCGCCGTCTCACGAATGGAGGAGATCCGGCGCACCTTTGAGTACCACGGCGCCGAGCACAAGTGCATCTTCACCTACGAGGCAGGCCAGGAGCTGACGGTGGAAAACGTGCGCCGGCAGTCCCGCTTCCACCCCCGCTGCGGCACCAGCTTCATGCTCATCGTCATGGTGGTGAGCATCCTCGTCAACTCGCTGCCCATCGTGCCGTGGGACAATGTGCTGCTGCGCATGGTCTTCAAGCTGGCGCTGCTGCCGCTGGTGGTGGGCATCTCCTATGAATTCATCTATCTCGCCGGTCGGTACGACAACGCCTTCACCCGCCTCATCTCCACCCCCGGCCTCTGGCTGCAGCGGCTGACCACCAACGAGCCGGACGACAGCCAGATCGAGGTGGCCATCGCCTCGCTGCTGCCGGTGCTGACCGGCAACCCGGAGGACGACAAGTGGTGACCCTCCTCTGCGCGCGAAGGGAGCTGGCAGAGCGGCTGCGCGCCGCCCCTGTCGACGCCCCCGAGCGGGAGGCCCGCGAGCTGCTGGCGGCGGCGATGGGCCTCTCCGTGCAAACACTGCGGCTGATGCCGGCGGAAGAGACGGTGCCGGAGGAGGCGGCAAAACAGCTGCGGGAGCTGCTGTCCCGCCGCCTCCGGGGGGAGCCGCTGCAGTACCTGCTGGGGGAGTGGGACTTTTTCGGCCGCACCTTCTCGGTCGGCCCCGGCGTGCTCATCCCCCGTCCCGAAACCGAAGCGGTGGTGGAGCGGGCGCTTTCGTTTCTCCAAGGCCACCCCGGCGCCGCAGTGCTCGACCTCGGCTGCGGCAGCGGCTGCATCGGCCTGACGCTGGCGCTGGAGGCGGATTGCCGCGTCACCCTCGCCGACCTCTCGGAGCAGGCGCTCGCCCGCACCCGCGCCAACGCCGCCGCCCTGGGCGCTGACGTGGAGGTGGTCCGCCGCGATCTCCTCCAGGGCCCCGAAGAGGGGGAGCGGTGGACGCTGATCGTCAGCAACCCGCCCTATCTGACCGCGGAAGAGATGGCCTGCCTGCAAAAAGAACTCACCTACGAACCGCCCATGGCCCTCGACGGCGGGGCGGACGGCCTGCTCTTCTACCGCGCCCTGGTCGAGCAGTGGACTGCGGCCCTCGCCCCCGGCGGGATGCTGCTCTGTGAACACGGCGACCGTCAGGGAGAGGCGGTGGCGGCGCTGTTTCGCGCCGCCGGCCTCCGCGATGTCACCACCTTTTTTGACCTCGAGGGCCGACCGCGCGGCTGCTGCGGCCGCCTGCAGGGCTCGCCGCAGCAGCGGCGAAATCCCCTTTTCTGCATTGAAATTGAAACCCGTTTTCCCGTGTGATGACCATACAAAATGACTACACAAACTACATAAAGAGGACTGTAAAAGATGAACAGAGAAAAGAAGGCCCCCGAAAAGAAGGGCAAGGCCGGCTCCCCCGTCAGCCGGGAGGACCGCAAGGAAGCCCTCAAAAACGCCCTCGCTCAGATTGAAAAGCAGTTCGGCAAGGGCGCGATCATGAAGATGGGCGAAAACCCCAGCCTTCAGGTGGAGGCCATCTCCACCGGCTCGCTGGGCCTCGATGTCGCCCTCGGCATCGGCGGCATCCCGAGAGGCCGCGTCATTGAGATCTACGGCCCCGAGTCGTCGGGTAAGACAACGCTGGCGCTGCACTGCGTCGCCGAGGCGCAGAAGGCCGGCGGCGAGGCCGCCTTTATCGACGTGGAGCACGCGCTCGACCCCGTCTACGCCGCCCAGCTCGGCGTCGATGTCGATTCGCTGCTGGTGGCCCAGCCGGACAGCGGGGAGCAGGCGCTGGAAATCGCCGAAACGCTGGTGCGCAGCGGCGCCATCGACGTCATCGTCGTCGACTCGGTGGCCGCCCTCGTCACCCGCGCCGAGATCGAAGGCGAGATGGGCGATGCCCATGTCGGCGTGCAGGCCAGACTGATGAGCCAGGCGATGCGCAAGCTGGCGGGGGCCATGTCCAAGGCCAACTGCGCCGCCATCTTCATCAATCAGCTGCGCGAAAAGGTGGGCGTGATGTACGGCAACCCCGAAGTCACCCCCGGCGGCCGCGCCCTCAAGTTCTACGCCTCGGTGAGAATCGACGTCCGAAAGATCGACACCATCAAGGTCGGCACCGAGGTGCTCGGCAACCGCACCCGCGCCAAGGTGGTGAAAAACAAGGTCGCCCCGCCCTTCCGTGAGGCGGAGTTCGACATTCTCTACGGCCAGGGCATCTCCCGCGAGAGCGAGCTGATCGAGGTCGGCACCCGCCTCGATGTCATCCAGAAATCAGGCTCCTGGCTCTACTACGGCGAGATGCGCTTAGGCCAGGGCAAGGACAACGCCCGCGAGTTCATCAAGGCCAACCCCGAGCTGCAGGCGGAGATCGAGCAGAAGCTGCGCCGCCTCATGACCGGGGCCGCCGAGGAGAAGTCCGAGGAGCAGGAGGCGGCCGACGCCGCCGAGGCTGCCGCCCTCGCCGCCGAGGAGCAGGCCGACGCCGCCGAGCTGGGCCTTGAGCCGCTCGACGAGCTGCCTGTCTTCTCCACCCCCTTCAACGAACCCCGCCGCGTCAAGCCGCGCGACGGCGCAAAGACGATTGACATCTCCGCGGAGAACTTTGAATGAGCGACCGGGTCACACGGCTGGTCTGGCTCAAAAACGGCGGCCTGCAGGTCCACCTGCAGCAGCTGCCCCCCACCGTGATCGACACGGCGGAGCTCTGGGAGCCGCCCCTCGAGCGGGGGCGGCTTTTGAGTGAGGAGGAGCTTGCCCGCCTCGCGGCGCAGGCCGAACGCTTTGAAGCCCGCCGCAGTGCCGCCCAGAGCCTGGCCCGAAACAACTACTCTGCCGGCGGTCTGGTGCAAAAGCTGCGTCAAAAGGGCATCTCGCAGGAGGCGGCGGAGGAGGCGGTGGACCACTACCGCGCCATCGGCTACCTCCAGGACGACCGCTTCGCCGAAAGCCTCGCCGAGCGCCTCTCCCGCAAGGGCTGCGGCCGCCGTCGCATCCTGGACGAGCTGCGGCGCAAAGGCGTGGACGGGGAGACGGCGGAGGCGGCCATGGAAGCCCTGCCCGCCGACCGCGAGGTGCTGGCCGGGCAGCTGGCCGGGAAATACCGTGCAGTGGACTGGAGCGACCGTCCCCAGCGGGACAGGGCCGTGCGCGCCCTGCTGCGAAACGGCTTTGACTGGGAGGACATCTCCGCCCTGCTGCGCCAGCTTTTGCAGGAGCTGCCGTAAACGGCAAAGCAGCCGCTGCCGGGCCGGACGGTCGGCGCCAAAGCGCACCCCGAAGCTGCACAGGCAGGAACAGGATCCCCTTGAACCGCAACCCAAAGGAGGAAGTTTACTATGAAGATCCGGGTGGCCATGATCTCGCTGGGCTGTCCCAAAAATCAGGTGGAGGCCGAGCGGATGCTGGCGCGGCTGAGCGACGCCGGCTGTGAGCTGGTCGGCGATGCGGCGGAGGCGGAGGTGGTTGTCGTCAACACCTGCGGCTTTATCGACGCCGCCAAAACCGAGGCCATTGAGGCGATTCTGGAGGTTGCTCCCCTCAAAGAGGAGGGGCTCAGGGGAATCGTCGTCACCGGCTGCCTCGCCGAACGCTACCGCCAGCAGATCCGCTCGCAGATGCCGGAGGTGGATGTGGTGCTGGGCGGCGGCAGTGTCGACCGCATTGTTGAGGCGGTGGAAAAGGCGGCGGCAGGCGAGGCGTTCGAGCTGTATGAGGACATCGAGCAGGCCCCGCTGGGCGGCGACCGTCTGCTCACCACCCCCTTCTACACCGCCTACTTAAAGCTGGGCGACGGCTGCGACAACTTCTGCACCTACTGCGCCATCCCCCTCATCCGCGGCCGCCTGCGCTCGCGCCCCCTCGAGGAGCTGCTCGACGAAGCCAGGGCGCTGGCCGCAGGCGGCGTGCGCGAGCTGGTGCTGGTGGCGCAGGACACCACCCGCTACGGCGAGGATCTCTATGGGGAAAACCGCCTCGTCGAGCTGCTGGAGGGTCTGGAAGCGATCGAAGGGGTGGCCTGGATCCGCATCCTCTACGCCTATCCCGACCGCGTCTCCGACCGTCTGCTCGCCAAGATGGCGGCCTCTGAAAAAATTCTCCCCTATATCGACCTGCCGCTGCAGCACTGTGACGACGAAATTCTCACCGCCATGAACCGCCGCGGCACCCGCGCCGACATCGAGGACACCCTCGCCCGCATCCGCGCCGCCCTGCCGGGGGTGACGGTGCGCACCACCTTCATCTGCGGCTTCCCCGGCGAGACGGAGGAGCAGTTTGAAGCCCTCTGCGAATTCACCAAAGCGCAGCGGTTCGACCGCATGGGCTGCTTTGCCTACTCCGCCGAGGAGGGCACCCCCGCCGCCGACTTCCCCCACCAGCTGCCCGAGGAGGAAAAGCAGCGCCGCGCCGACCTGCTGATGCTGCTGCAAAACGAGATCTCCTCCGAGCTGCAGCAGGAGATGGTGGGAAAGACGCTGACCGTGCTGTGCGAGGAAGTGCAGGGTGAGGGTCTGTATGCCGGACGCAGCGCCATGGACGCGCCGGATGTCGACACGCGCGTATATTTCACCGCGCCGTGCGCCGTCGTGCCCGGTACGTATGTGCGGGTGCGCATTGAGCAAACGGATGGTTACGATCTGCGCGGCGCGCTCTGCGAAAAAGAGACTGACCGCGATGAGGAGA
>JAFQKL010000017.1 GCA_017396965.1 Clostridia bacterium | reverse complement strand
CAGCGCAACCCAACCAACCGCGCCGCCCCCTCCCCCCTCCAAGCCTGACGGCCCGCATCCATACCCCGGACGGGTACACCTTCCGCGCCAATTCCGGCGTCCCAAGACCGACGAGGCCGACTCCCCCAGCCAGCCAGCGGCGGACAGCCCCCTCAGAGAGGGGGTCTATGGCGCGATGCTCCACCCTGCCACACGGATTCAAAGCAAAAGCCCCACCGACGCCCCCATCGGGAGCAGTGGAGGCGTCCGCCCGGCATCGTCCGCTCTTTGTCCAACAAGCGAAGCCCCGCCGCAGAGCAGCCTCTGCGGCGGGGCTTTTCGGTTCATCGCAGCACATTTCGTCTGCGGGACAGCACGCTCACTTAATCTTCATCTGCTGAATCAGTGCGACGGCCTCCTCCACGCTCTTGGCATTGTGCGAGATCAGCTTGGCCAGATTGTCGAGAAACTCGTTGAAATCGTCCTTGTCCATCCGATGCTCCATTTCACGTCACCTCCTTATCGACAGGAATCGAAACCGACTGCCTTGCGGCGGTCAGGGTCGTACAAATTCAGAACAAACTCACTACAAACTCGGTGTAAACGCAGCACAAAAGCAGTGCAAACTCAATACAAACTCAGTACAAACGCAAAAAACATCCTCAAAAGACCATCCCGGTCAAAAATCATCCCGGCAGCTCCCTCCGCAGCAGCTCCGTGGCGGCGGCCGAGAGGGCGGCGCGGCTGTTGTCCAGCCGTCCCTCGATTACCTCGTCGAGCAGGACGGACAGCAGCCGCCCCACCGCCGGCCCGCCGGGGCAGCCGAGCGCCAGCAGCTCGCCGCCGTCGATGGCAAGCTCCGCCACCGTGCAGCAGAGCCGCTCGCGGCGCACCTGATCGAGCAGGGCCTCCACCCCGTCGACACGCGCCAGCTTTTGTTCCAGCATCTGCGGCGACTGTCCCAAGGTGTCCGCCCGCTGCAGGGCCAGCAGGTCGGGCAGCGTCGCCCAGCCCACATCCCGCACCAGCCGACGCACCGCCGGCAGCTCGGCGGGGGTGCGCTCGTCGTGCCACAGCACCAGCCGGGTCACCTGCTCGCGCAGCTGGTTGGGACAGCGCAGACGGCGGAGAATCTCCTCCGTCCGCTCCGCCCCCTCCTCCGGATGGCCGTAGAAATGGCCGACGCCGTGGCGGTCCACCGTGAAGCAAAAGGGCTTGGCGACATCGTGCAGCAGCGCCGCCAGCCGCAGGGCGGGGCGCGCCGGCGTCGCCGCCAGCACCGCCAGCGTATGCTCCCAGAGGCGGTGGCAGTGGTGGGGGTTGCGCTGGTCGAGGCCCACCTGCCGCTCCAGCTCGGGGATCAGGGCGAAGAGCAGCGTGGGGTGACGCGCCAGCACCGCGGCGGCCCCGTCGGCGCAGAGGAGCTTTGTAAGCTCCGAAAAGATCCGCTCCGGCGACACCCGGGTGATGCTGCCGGCCAGCGCCCGCAGCGCCTTCGCCGTCTCGCTCTCCAGGGCAAAGCCGAGCGAGGCCGCAAACCGCAGCGCCCGCAGCAGGCGCAGCGCGTCTTCGAGAAAGCGCGTCTCGGCGTGGCCGACACAGCGCAGCAGACGGCGGGAGAGATCCCCCTGCCCGTCGAAGGGATCCACCAGCCCGCTGTCCGGGTGGTAGGCCATGGCGTTGACGGTGAAGTCCCGCCGCGCCAGATCCTCCGTCACCTCGGAGACAAAGCGGACCGAGTCCGGCCGCCGGCCGTCGGAATAGGCCCCCTCGGTGCGAAAGGTGGTGACCTCGTAAGGGGTGCCGGCCTGAAACAGCGTCACCGTGCCGTGTTTGAGGCCGGTGGGCAGGGGGCGGTGGGTGGCGGCAAAGAGCGCCAGCGTCGTCTCCGGCGGGGCGGCGGTGCAGATGTCCCAGTCACCGGGCAGCCGGCCCATGAGGCTGTCCCGCACGCAGCCGCCGACGACGTAGGCGGCAAAGCCCGCCGCGGTCAGGCGGTCGAGGATCTCCCGCACCGCGGCGGGCAGGACGATGGTGGGCATGGCGGAACACCTCCTGTCGGATCAAAATGGGCGCGGCCTGCGGCGGCAGCGGCGGGGAACCTGGAACTGCAGTCAGCCTTCCCTGTCGCGAAGAAGGAAATACGGCCCGCAGTGGCCGTTCTCGTGGGTGGAAACATAGGTCCAGCGCCAGTCCCTGCCGACGACATAGCTCTCAGGACGCCGCTCCAGCGCCTTTGCGCGGTGCAGACGGGCGGGGAGCGGCGCGCTCTCCCCGTCGCCGTTCCAGAGACAGATGACGAAGGCCCCCTCCTTGTCCGCCGCATCGTAAGCGGCGCGGGCGGCCTCGCCCTCGAGAAAGCGCCCCTCCGGGAGAAGGCGGTAGCTGAAGAGGTGCCAGAGATACTGCGAAAGATAACACGCCTCCCGCTGCGCCGCCGTCACCTGCGGGGCGAAGGTGGAAAGCCAGGTCTGTTCAAAGGCGGCCTGGTTCATGAACCCTCCTCCTGCAAGACGGCGCAGGCTACAGCAGCGACTTCAAGGTCTCCCCCAGCAGATCGGGGGTGCGGGCCACGGGGATGCCGCAGGCCTCGATGGCGGCGATCTTGTCCGCCGCGCTGCCCTGGCCGCCGGAGACGATGGCGCCGGCGTGGCCCATGCGACGTCCCGGCGGGGCGGTGCGGCCGGCGATGAAGGCGGCGACGGGTTTTGTCATGTGGTCGCGGGCAAAAAGCGCCGCCTCCTCCTCGCCGCGTCCGCCGATCTCGCCGATCATGAGCACGGCGTCGGTATCGGGATCCTGCTCAAACGCTTCGAGGACATCGACAAAGGAGGTGCCCTTGATCGGGTCGCCGCCGATGCCGACGGCGGTGGACTGGCCGATGCCCAGCGCCGTGAGCTGATCCACCGCCTCGTAGGTCAGCGTCCCCGAGCGGGAGACAACGCCGACGCGGCCGGGCATACAGATGTCACCCGGCAGGATGCCGAGCTTGGTCTCGCCGGGGGTGATGAGGCCGGGGCAGTTGGGGCCGATGAGGCGGGTCTTCCTGTCCTTCAAAAAGGCGCGCACCTTCACCATCTCCTGCACCGGGATGCCCTCGGTGATGCAGACGATGAGCGGTACCCCCGCCTCGGCCGCCTCGAGAATCGAATCGGCCGCGAAGGCCGGGGGGACGTAGAGCACGGTGGCGTTGGCCCCCGTCTCTCGCACGGCGGCGGAAACGGTGTCAAACACCGGAACGCCGGCCGCTGTCTGCCCGCCCTTGCCGGGGGTGACGCCGCCGACGATCTTGGTGCCGTACTCCAGCATCCGCTCGGTGTGGAACAGGCCCTGACCGCCGGTGATGCCCTGAATCAGCACGCGGGTGTCCTTGTTGACAAAAATACTCATGCCTCCTGCCCTCCTTTGGTCAGCGCCACAATGGCGCGGGCGGCCTTGCCGAGATCGGGCTCCCAGAGGATGGAGAGGCCGGACTCATTGAGAATCCGCTCCCCCTCCTCGGCGTTGGTGCCGCGCATCCGCACCACCAGCGGCAGGGTGAGCCCCAGCTTGCGGGCGGCGGCGACGATGCCGGACGACAGCACGTCGCAGCGCATGATGCCGCCGAAGATGTTGACAAAGATGCCCTTGACCTTCTCATCCTTCATCAAAATGGTAAAGGCGGCCTCCACCTTCTCCGCCGAAGCGCCGCCGCCGACATCGAGGAAGTTGGCGGGGCGGCCGCCGAAGGAGTCGATCATGTCCATGGTGGCCATGGCGAGGCCGGCGCCGTTGACCATGCAGGCGATGGTGCCGTCTAAGGCAACATAGCTGAGGCCCGATTTCTGCGCCTCCGCCTCCTTGGGGTCTTCCTCCAGGGGGTCGCGCAGGGCGGCGATGTCCTTGTGGCGGAAGAGGGCGTTGTCGTCAAAGGTCACCTTGGCGTCGATGGCCTGCAGGCGGCCGCTGTCGAGGCGGGCTAAGGGATTCAGCTCGATCAGGGAGCAGTCCTTTTCGGTGAAGAGGCGGTACATCCCGCGGGCGATGCCGGCAAAGTCCTTCGCCGCATCTCCCGCGAGGCCGAGGCCGGTGGAGAGGTTCGTAATATGATAGGGACGCAGGCCGATGAGGGGGTCGATCTGCTGGCGCAGGATCTTTTCGGGGGACTCTTTGGCCACCGTCTCAATCTCCATGCCGCCGGCGGCGGAGGCCATGAGGATGACGTTGCCCGAATCGTTGTCCAGCAGCATTCCGACATAGTATTCCGCCTCCACCGCCACGGCGGGGGCGATCATCAGGCGATGCACCACCTTGCCGGCGGGGCCGGTCTGCGGGGTGACGAGGGTGGCCCCCAGCAGCGCCTCGGCGGCGGCGCGGGCCTCACCCGGGGTTTTGACCAGCTTGACGCCGCCCGCCTTGCCGCGTCCGCCGGCGTGGATCTGGGCCTTGACCACGCAAGGGGTGCCGAGCGCGGCGGCGGCGGCCTCGGCCTCGTCGGCCGTGAAGACGGCCCTGCCGCCGCCGGTGGGGACGCCGTAGGCCGCCAGCAGCTCGGCGGCCTGATGCTCATGGATCTTCAAGAGCTTCTCCTCCTGTCTGTTGCGTCGTTTGGGAGCGGTTGCCGATTTTGTATCTCCTTACATTATGCGGCTTTTGGGCGGCGGCTGTCAAGGCGGCGGGAAGAAAAAAGCGTGTCGCCACGGCGAAGAACCGGCCTTCCGAGGGGATGAAAGCGGGGGAAAAGGGAAATACTGCAGCAGGAGGACCGTCCCCGCCCCGCTCTGCCGGCGCTTTTGCCCAAAACAGCGGCTTCGTCGACCGGGTTCCTCTTGACCAAAACCCCCAAATAAGGTATACTTTTCTTAACCACTTCTGCGCAACAGACTTTCTTGCAAAGGAAAGGCGTTTTTTCGATCTCACCGTGAAAACGAAGGCGTCAAAAACGACTTTCCTCCATTACAATAACAGCCGGGGCGCAGCGGCGGAACGGAGAAACGCATATGTCCAACGTTCAGGAACTGTATCAGCAGAAACTCATGACCATGAAGGAGGCCGTGCAGCAGATCCCCGACAACGCCCTGATCTCCACCGGCTTCGGCGCGCTCGAGCCCATCTGGTTCCTCAGAGAGCTGCACACCATCTATGACAAGATCTCCAAGGTCACCGTCTACGGCGGCGGCGGCATGGAGAAGTATCCCTATCTGTTCGACGAGCAGTATCGCGACAAGTTCTTTGTCCAGTCCAACTTCTACGGCGCCGGCACCCGTGCCGTCCATCCCTACGGCCAGGTTTCCCTGATCCCCATGCACCTGCACGGCTGCTACAGCCGCTACTATGAGGTCTGGAAGCCCAACGTCATCGCCACCACCGCCACCAGAATGGACAAGCACGGCTACTTCAACTTAGCCCTCGGCGGCTGGGAGAAGAGATTCCTCGACACGGCTGAAGTCGTGATCATCGAGGTGGTCGACGATATGCCCAACGTCCCCGGCGAGTACGAGATCCATGTCAGCGAGGTCACCGCCATCGTCGAGACCGACCGCAACATCCCCACCATGAAGGCCGGCACCCTCACCGAGACCGACATCGCCATCGGCAACCACGTCGCCACCCTGGTGGAAGACGGCTCCACCATCCAGCTCGGCATCGGCGCCGTGCCGGATGCCGTCGCCCAGGCGTTTAAGAGCAAGCACGACCTCGGCGTTCACACCGAGATGCTCACCTCCTCCTTCGCCGATCTGGTTGAGTGTGGCGTCATCACCAACAAGAAGAAGAGCCTGCACAGAGGCAAGATCATCGGCGCCTTTGCCAACGGCACCAGAAAGCTGTTTGACTTCCTCGACGGCAACCCCTCCGTCTATATGATGCCGACCTACTATGTCAACGATCCCTGGGTGATTGCCAAGAACGACAAGATGGTCTCCATCAACACCTGCATCGAGGTTGACCTCTCCGGCCAGATCGCCTCCGAGTCGCTCGGCACCCGCCAGTTCTCCGGTTCCGGCGGCCAGAATGACTTCGCCGAGGGCGCCATCCACTCCAAGGACGGCAAGTCCATCATCGCCATGGCCTCCTCCGGCACCAACCGCGCCGGCGAGAAGTACTCCAAGATCAAGTCGATCCTGACTCCCGGCTCGATCGTCACCATGAGCCGCAACAACATCGACTATATCGTCACCGAGCACGGCATCGCCCCCATGAAGGCCCGCACCGTGCGCGAGCGCGTGGAGAACCTGATCGCCATCGCCGATCCCGATTTCCGTCCGCAGCTGCGTGAAGAGGCCAATAAGCTGATGCTGTGGTAAGCGGCAGGCTGATTGGATTTTGAGGACGGTTTCAGTTTCCGCAAAAGAACCGCCGGCGGGTTTCGTCGGCGGTTCTCTGCTTTTGATTGGAACTGATTGGCTGTGGTGGGGTGACGTGGGAGCCAACCTCGGTGCGCTGACGCAGAGTATACTCTCAGATCGAAGGTGCCTGCTGTGATGCAGACATGGGGCGATGCCACAGAGTGGCTATCGCCCCTCTTTCCATTATGGGGTGCTGAGTGCCCGGTCTGTCAAGGGACGGGTAGTATTTTTCCCTCGCGGGGGATCGGGAAAAAATCTCCACCCTTGAACCCTTGACAGACCTACCCTTTCGCGTCTGTTTGGACACGGTGCGGCGGGCCGGGTTGTACCCGCATGGGCAAGCTTGGCGCGCCCAGTTCGGGTGCTGCAGGGTGGGCGAAGCCTGCGCGGACTCCCTCAGTCAGCCTGCGGCTGACAGCTCCCTCAAAGAGGGAGCCGAGAGGCGCGGCGGGCGGGGTGGGGCGCAGGGGCCGTCGTCTGCTTCATTTGCTTCCGACCGCTTCCGGCACCCTCCGTCCCCCGAACCGTCTTCATCCTTCAACAATCTTAATCCCTTAATACGCCTTGCCCCACACCACCATCGTCTTGGCGGGCTTGCCGCAGACGGGGCAGACGTCGGAGAGCTGCTCCTGGGCGAAGGGCATACAGCGGCTGGTGAGGCCGGCCTGCTCCTTCATCGCTTCCTCGCAGGCGAGGTCGCCACACCACATGGTCTTGATAAAGCCGTTGCCGGCGGCGGACTGGGCCTTGACCTCGTCCATGGTGACAGCCGCGGTGGTCTTGGCCTCGCGGTTTTGCAGCGCCTTCTCGTAGAGGCGGGCGCGGTAGGCCTCCATCAGCTCGGGCAGCTTCGCAGTCAGCTCATCGAGGGCGACGGTGTTCTTCTCGCGGTTGTCTCTGGAGACGACAACGGCGACGCCGTTTTCCATGTCTCTGGGGCCGATCTCGAGGCGGAGCGGCACGCCCTTCATCTCGTACTCGGCGAACTTCCAGCCGGGGGAGGCGTCGGTGTCGTCCACCTTGCAGCGGATGCCGGCGGCCTTCAGCTCGGCGGCGAGGGCGTGGGCGCGCTCTAAGACGGCGGGGTTCTTGTGGAAGGCGATGGGCAGGATCACCACCTGGATCGGGGCGACGGCGGGGGGCAGGACGAGGCCGTTGTCGTCGCCGTGGGTCATGATGATGCCGCCGATGACGCGGGTACTCATGCCCCAGCTGGTCTGGTGGGGGTGCTTTAACTGATTGTCGCGGTCGGTGAAGGTGATGTCAAAGGCTTTGGCGAAGCCGTCACCGAAATAATGGGAGGTGCCGGACTGCAGGGCCTTGCCGTCGTGCATCATGGCCTCAATCGTGTAGGTCGCTTCGGCGCCGGCGAACTTCTCCTTGTCGGTCTTGCGGCCCCGCAGCACGGGGATGGCGAGGTCGCCTTCGGCAAAGTCGGCGTAGACATTGAGCATCTGCTCCGTCTCGGCAATCGCCTCCTCGGGGGTGGCGTGCATGGTGTGGCCCTCCTGCCAGAGGAACTCGGCGGTGCGCAGGAAGGGACGGGTGGACTTCTCCCAGCGGACAACCGAACACCACTGGTTGTAGAGCTTGGGCAGGTCGCGGTAAGAATGGATGATGTTGGCGTAGTGCTCGCAGAACAGCGTCTCCGAAGTGGGGCGGACACAGAGGCGCTCGGCCAGCTGCTCGCTGCCGCCCTGGGTGACCCAGGCGACCTCGGGGGCGAAGCCCTCCACATGGTCCTTCTCCTTTTGCAGCAGGCTCTCGGGGATGAACATCGGCATCATCACGTTCTCATGCCCCAGCTCCTTAAAGCGGGTGTCGAGGATCTTCTGGATGTTCTCCCAGATGGCGTAGCCGTAGGGACGGATGACGCAGCAGCCGCGCACGCTCGAATACTCGATCAGCTCGGCCTTCTTGACGATATCGGTGTACCAGCGGGCAAAATCAACGTCACGCGAGGTGATTTCCTGGACTAACTTTTCGTCCTTTTTCATGGCAGTCATATCTCTCCTGGACTCTTCCGTGGATTTCGGCCGAAGGGTACAAGCCCCCAGCCTGTCATAGCATTTATTATACTAGATTGCAAGGCCCGCGACAAGGGGGGTGACAAAATATTTCAGCCCGTCCAAAAAGCCTGGGGGCGCCCGCCTGCAGCCCGTCCTCCGCGGCCCTTCTGTCCGGGGGTCGGGGGGCGGCGCTCCGGCGCGGCTCAGCGCCCCCCGGGAGCGGCCTTGCCCCCGTCCGCCTTCTCCGCCGCCTTCTCTTCGGACGCCGGCAAAAACAGCGCCAGAATCAGCTGCGCCAGCCCCTGCTTGTCCGCCTTGCCGCCTGACTGGGCCAGCACCCCTTTGGCCTTTTCGACAAAATTCGCGGTGAGCTTTGACTCCAGCAGCTTTTGCAGCCAGTCGAGATCGTCGAAGCTGCGGTTGCCGAGGGCCACCTGTTCAAAGGCGTAGATGCTGCCCTCGCCCAGCGCCGCGACGATGCAGCCCGCCACCACGGCGTTGATCACCATGGCGCTGACCCCGATGCCGGGAATCGCCTTGAGCGCCGCCACCGCCGCCCGCGCCGCCTGGCTGACGGTGCCCACCTCCACAATGGAGTTTGCAAACCGCTTGGAGGCCTCGCTCTTTTTGATCCCATAGACCCTGGCGATCGAGTTGACCATCGCCAGCTCCAGCGTGGAGAGAATGGCGGCGTCGGTCACGCCGCCGGGGATGGGCGCGGCGCCGACCGCCACCCCCGAGACGGTGGCCGCCGCCACCACCCCGTGGGCCAGATAGCTCTTTCTCGCCAGCTGCCAGGAGGCGGCGTCCCGCTCGCCGGCGCGGATGCCCTCCGGCAGCAGGGCGGCGGTCAGCTCCACCAGCTCGTCGATCCCCTCCGGCGGGGCGAAGGCCTCGTCGTTGAGGACATAGGCCTTTGCCACCACCGGGACGATCCCCTTGAGGTTTCTGGCGTACTTCTCTTTGGAGTCAAACACCTCCCGCACCATGGCGATGTTCTCGATGCGGTCGGGCACGCTGTAGGACTTGGTGATCACCGCGATCACCGGCACCGATTTCCAGACGGCGGTGGCGCGAAAGAGGCTTTCGATCGTCTTGGGAAAGAGCTTGCGGGAGGTGCCGTCCACGCAGTACCAGATGGCGTGGATCTGCCGCTCCTCCCCGTCCTCCTTCTCCTTCACCCATTTGCGGATGGCCGCCGCCGCCTCCCGCTCCTTGAGCCAGGTGGGCTCGAAGCCGACGGTGTCGACCAGGCGAAAGGGCACCCCCTCGTCTTCATAGGCCAGCACCCATTTGGTGGTCCCCTTGCTGCCGTACCCGGTGCGGGCCACATCCCTGCCGAACACCGCGTTGATGAGGGTGGACTTGCCCACCCCTGAATTGCCGATCACGAGAACATTCCCCTTCTTCATCTCCTGCACTCCTTTCCCCGCCGCGCAGCGGGCGGCGGGCGTTTTTTTCTCTTCGTCTCTTTAACAGCATACCAGATCATTCGGCAAAATTCCACCCCTTTTCTCCCGCCTCCTCCTTGCCTTTTCAGGGCGGATGGTGTACACTGAATTCAAGACATCCAAACCATTGAACAGAAAAAACAAAACACAACGAAAACCAAAGGAGGTATTCCCCATGACCGTTTCCCCTGAAATCACCGCCCGTCTTTCCCACATCAAGGCCCTCCCCGCCGTGGAGCAGGCGCTTTCCTTCCTGGAGCGGGACGTTGACCGCACCTTAGAGGAGCAGATCGAGCTGGCGGCGATCCCCGCCCCCACCTTCCATGAGCGGGAGAAGGCGCTGGCCTTCTGCGACAAGCTGACCGCCGTAGGGCTGGAGGAAGTCCATTTGGACCGCTTCGTCAACGCCCTCGGCGTGCGCCGCGGCAAGGGGAAGGGCCAAAGCGTCATGGTGGAGGCGCATATGGACACCGTCTTCCCCCTCGACACCGACCTCACCCCGCGCAGAGAGGGCAGCCGCATCTATATGCCCGGCCTCAATGATGACACCTCCGGCATGACCTCCATCCTCACCGTCATCCGCGCCTTAAACGAGGCGGGGATTGAGACGGAGGGGGATCTCTGGTTTATGGGCACTGTCGAAGAGGAAGGCGTCGGCGCGCTGGGCGGCATGAAGAAGCACATGAGCGAGCATAAGTACGATGCCTCGATCAGCATCGACGGCGCCGGCTTTG
This sequence comes from Clostridia bacterium, assembly GCA_017396965.1. Lineage (GTDB taxonomy): Bacteria > Bacillota > Clostridia > Oscillospirales > Feifaniaceae > Galloscillospira. Next base: position 3,670 of record JAFQKL010000017.1, on the reverse strand, counting down.
GCACCGTGGTCTTCAACGGCACGGGGCTGCGCACCTGCGAGATCAACTTCCACTCCAAGGGCGGCCACGCCGCCGGGGCCTTCGGCAAGGTGGCCAATTCGCTCTACGCCGCGGCGCGCTGCGTGGTCAAGATCGCCTCCATCGAGGTGCCGCCGGAGTCGGGGACCATCTACTGCGTCAGCAACTTCCACGCCGGCAACGACGCAGGGATTAACGCCGTGGCGGCGGACAGTCAGATCAAGATCAACTACCGCTCCCACCGGCAGGAGTACCTGGAAGAGCTGCATGAGAAAATCATGAAGGCGGCCGAGGAGGCCTGCGCCGAGGAGACGGCGCGCTGGGGCTGCGACACCGTCACCTGGGACACCAAGGAGTACGTCAACGTCCCCGCCGTCTCCCAGTCGGCCGACATTGAGCTGGTGCAGGCGACGGTGGCGGTGATGAAGGACCGCGGCATCGAGCCGAAGCTGGTGCAGGGCGGCGCCACCAACTGCACGATGGGCATCTATGCCGGCGTCCCCTCCGTCTGCATCGGCAGCGGCGGCATCGGCGGCGGCGCCCACTCGCTGGAGGAGTTCTTTGACAACACCGACCGCCACATCGCCACCCAGGCCACCCTGCTGCTGGCGCTGGTGATGGCGGGGGTGAAGGAGTAAGGCGGCCTCTTTGTACCGGGGTCGGCGGGGGACGCTCTTGTAATTCCTGCCGCAAAACGGTATAATAAGGAGAGTTCCCACCAACCATCAAAGGAGGCGGCAGGATGTCTACCCCCACCGACCCCCGGCAGATCCCCCTCTCCACGGCCTACAACGCCCGCGAACTGGGCGGTCTGCCCACCCCGGACGGCGTCACCGCGGCCGGGGTGCTGATCCGCTGCGACGTGCTTTCGATGCTGACGGAGGAGGATCTCGCCGCCCTGCGCCGGGCGAAGCTCTCTGCCGTCATCGACCTGCGCGGCCCGGAGATCACCGACAAGGTCAAAAGCGCCTTTCTCGACAGCCGTGAGGTGCGCTACCTCAACATCCCCCTGCTCACCGACCCGCAGCGTCTTCGCGACCGCCTCGGGGGCATGGAGCTGCACGAGGCCTTTCTCCACCACATGGGCGACCTCTACTGCGCCATTCTCGACTGTGAGGGAGAGGCGTTCGCCGCCGTCTTTGCGGCGCTTCGGGAAGAGACGGAGCATGGCGCTGTCGCCTTTCACTGCACCAACGGCAAGGACCGCACCGCCCTCATCGCCGCCCTCTGCCTCGAGCTGGCCGGGGTGGCGGAGGAGGAGATTGTCGCCGACTACGCGCAGAGCGAGGCGCGGCTGCTGCTCAAGTGGAACGAGCTGCCCGAGGGCTGCCCCGTCCGCCCCTTTGGCATCATGAAGACCCCGGCCGCGGCGATGGAGCAGACCCTGCGCTACCTCAGGGAGCGCTGGGGCGGGGCGGAGGGCTATCTCACCGCCTGCTCTGTGCCGAAAGAGACGATCGCGCTGCTGCGCCGCCGTCTGACCGCGCAGCCCTGAGCAAAAATCTACATAATTAACACGCAGGCGGGCCGGACGGGTTCGCCGAAATCCCGTGGATAGAAATCCCATTGATAAAGGAGGATCCCCATGAGCCACATGTCCCACGAGGCAGCCTTCGCGCTGCTCAAGCAGTACAACAAAGAGCCCTTCCTCCTCCGTCACGGGCTGACGGTGGAGGCCGTCATGGGCTGGTTCGCCAGGGAAAACGGCGAGGACGAAGCCTACTGGCGCTTAGTCGGCCTGCTGCACGACATCGACTACGGCAGCTATCCCGACCAGCACTGCAAAACAGCCCCCGAGCTGCTCTCCGCCGCCGGGTACGACGAGGCCTTCATCCACGCCGTCTGCAGCCACGGCTACGGCATCTGCTGCGACGTGGAGCCGACGCTGCTGATGGAGAAGATCCTCTTCGCCGTCGACGAGCTGACCGGCCTGATCTGGTCGGCCGCCCTCATGCGTCCCTCCAAGTCGGCCAAGGACATGGAGCTGTCGAGCCTCAAGAAGAAGTTCAAGGACCAGAAGTTCGCCGCCGGCGTCGACCGCGACATCATCCGCAAGGGCGCCGAGCAGCTGGGCTGGGAGCTGGAGGAGCTGCTGGCGAAGTCCCTTGAGGCGATGAAGGCCTGCGAGGACGAGATCGAGGCCGCCTGCGCCGCGCTGTAAGGCAGGGCCTTCGCGGCAGGGCGCCATGGTGACGACACCGCCGTCCGCCGGGATGGGGGACGGCGGTGTCCTGCGCCCATTTTTCTGAAAGTTTGCCCTGACGTTTGCCAGAGAAGGGAGGGGGCCTGATGCGGGTCCGCAAGGAGATGGCCGCCGAGGTGGAGGCGCTGCTGGAGCGCCGCCGCAGCGAGGCGGAGCGCAAGGCGCGGGTGCTGAAGGAGGGGCTGTACGCCCACTGTCCGCAGCTCAAGGACTTGGAGCGGGAGCAGGCCGCGCTGCTGGGGCAGATGACCGCCATCGCCTTAAAGAAGCAGGGCGGCGATGTGGACGAGGTGCGCCGCCGCTGTGAGGCGATCGACCGCCGGCGGGCGGCGCTGCTCCAAGAGCTAGGGCTGGGGGAGGACGCGCTGCGTCCGGCCTATACCTGTCCGCGTTGTGAGGACAGAGGCTTTGTGGACGGCCGCCCCTGCCGCTGCTATGTGGCGGCGCTGCGTCAGCTCTCCTACGAGCGCTCGCCGATGGGCGCGGCGCTGCGCGACCAGACCTTTGAGAGCTTCGACCTGCGCTTTTACTCCGACCGGCCGGACGAGAGCGGCATCTCCCCGCGTCAGGTGATGCGCCGCAATCTGGAGACGGCGAAGGAGTTTGTCGAGCGGTTCCCGGACGGCGGGCGGAGCCTGCTGCTCACCGGTCCTTCAGGGCTTGGCAAGACCCACCTCTCCTCGGCCATCGGCGGCGAGCTGGCGGCCAGGGGCTGGCACGTCGTCTACGAAATGGCGCCGACGCTGCTGCAGCGCCTGGAGGACATCAAGTTCGGCCGCGCCGCGGCGGATGAGGCGGTGCAGGAGTGCGACCTGCTGATTGTCGACGACCTCGGCAGCGAGTTCATCACCCCGTTTACCACCTCGGCGCTGTTCGCGCTGCTGGGGGAGCGGCTGGTGAGGGGGCGGCCGGGGATTGTCAGCACCAATTTCACCCATGCCGAGCTGGAGGAGCAGTACACCAAGAAGCTGGCCTCGCGGCTCTGCTATGACTATGAGACGCTGATCTTCCGCGGAAGCGATATCCGCGGGTTAAAGCGCAGAGAGAAGATCACCGGGCTGGGGGGACGGCAGGGCTGATGCAGGCTGGTGCAGTGAGAGGGACGGGTGGGGCCTGTTCGCAGCCGGGGGGTGTTGCCGCCTGCCGATCGAAGATCGGACAGACGGACAGGGGGCGCTGCCCCCTTTGACCCCCGGGAGTTCCGCCGTCTGCGGACGGCGGGGAGGGAGGCGGAGGAAAACCGTCTGCGGACGGTTTTCTTTGATTGGATTTGCCCACCCGCCCGCCCTGGGGGGAGTCCGCCGTTGCGACGGCGGCCTACCTTGGGTGCGCTGGTTTGACCCTCCGCACCCGGCCTGAAGGCCGGGGACACAGCCGCCCGACGCTCGCTCCCTTTCGGTCGCTCGTTACGGGGGATTGCGGGGAAACACTTTCTGCTGAGTTTGAACT
>JAFQKL010000016.1 GCA_017396965.1 Clostridia bacterium | reverse complement strand
GTGGCGGTGAAGGTCTCGGTGGTGTCGTTCTTGACGGCGACAAACTGCTCGGCATAGTAGTTGATCCAGTCGGGATCCTCGGTGACCTTCTGGCAGAGATCCTGGAACCAGGTGATCATGCCGGCGGGGGTGCCCTTCTTGACCGCGTAGCCGCGCCACATGGACAGCGCGTCCAGCTCAGCGGGGAAGCCCAGCTCGGTGAAGGTGGGGACATCGAAGCCCGCCAGTCTGCCGTTGTTGCCGACGACCAGGGCCTTGACATCGTACTTGGTGGTGTCGCCGGGGTTGCCGACCGAGGCAGCGCCCTGGCCGCCCAGCACCGCGTTGATGGCGAGCGGGCCCGACTCATAGGGGACGACCTGCGGGTTGATGCCGAGGGCCTTCGCCATCTGGATGGCGGCGATGTGCTTGGCACCGCCGGCGTTGGGCTCGCACCAGATCTGGTTGCCGGCCTTGGCCTCGTCCACCAGGGACTGGAGGGTGTAGTCAGAGGCGGCGGGGACCAGGATGCAGTAGGGGTCAGCCATGATGTTGTCGATCCACTCGAAGCCGTCGATATACTTGGCGGCGTCCTCCTCGGCGGCGGCGACACCGTAGATATAAGTGACGGTGGTGGCGTAGATCAGCTGACCGTCAGCCGGCTGGTCGAGGATGTGGTCGGCGGCGATCATGCCGGAGGCGCCGGTCATGTTGTCCACCACGAAGGTGGCGTCGGTGTACTTGGAGGCGATTTCCACGAACTTGCGGGTGGCAAGGTCCATGGCGCCGCCGGTGGCGACGTAGTTGAGGATGGTGATCGGGCCGTCAGGGGTCCACTCACCGGTCTCGCCGCCGGTCTCACCGCCGGCAGGCTCGCCGGTCTCGCCGGAAGCTTCGCCGGAGCCTTCGCCCTCGCCACCCTCATCGGTGGAGGAGCAGGCAGTCAGGCCAAGCGACAGGAGCATGACCAGGGCCAGCAACAGAGCCAGATACTTTTTCATGATGTTTCCCTCACTTTTCTTAAATTTTTCGCCGGTCTTGCCGACGGTAGGTTCTTTTGGAAGGTGTATGCGAAAAAGGCGCATCAAACAGGGGAGCCGTTTGCCGGGTAGCTTCGTCAACCCCGGATCCCGTGGCGGAAGAGGCTGTCGCCCGGCACGGCCGGACTCCTCGCCCGGCGGGAGCGTTTATCTGGAAAACAGGTCAAACGCCAGCCCGTGCCGCAGACCGCGGTCGCTGATGGTCAGCCCGTCCACCCCGAGGCGGTCGGTGATGACATCGAGGATCAAGGCGCCCGCGAGGATCACGTCCGCCCGCTTGGGCTGCAGCCCCGGCAGCTCCTTGCGCTGCTCAAAGGTGCGGGTGCGGTAGGCTTCGATCTGCTCGGCGATGTCGGCCCGGGTCAGGGTGGAGCCCTGGATGACGTCGGGGTCGTACTTGACCATCTTGTGCTTCACCGCGCCCATGCTGGTGACGGTGCCGCCCATGCCGACCACGAGCTTCGGCGCGCCGGTCACGCCGGCAGCGGCGAACTCGCTGTCAATCTGCGCCCGCGCCGCCGCCACCTGCTCCTCGCTGAGCGGAGACTCGGCGAGGAAGTTCTCGGTGATGCGCACAGCGCCCAGGTTGACGCTGAAGCGGTTTTTCAGTTCGGTCCCCTTGCCGTAGATGAACTCGGTCGAGCCGCCGCCGGTGTCAAAGATGACCAGCTCCGCGTCGCCGAGCGGCAGGGCGGAGAGGACGGCCAGGTAGGAGAGCCGCGCCTCCTCCTCGCCGGGGATGATCTGCACGGTGACGCCGCAGGCGTCCTGCACCTTGGCGATGAACTCGCCGCTGTTGGCGGCCTTTCTGAGCGCCATCGTGCCGACGGCGGCAATCTCCTCCGCCCCCAGCTCCTTCGCTTTGGCGGCAAAGGCGGCCACGGCGGCGACGTTTCGCTCCATCGCCTCCGGGGAGATCTCGCCGGTCTTGTCCAGCCCCTCACCGAGGCGGGCGATGTCGTTGGTGTCCAGCACGGGCAGGACGGTGCCGTCCTCCGCCCGGTCGCACACCATAAACTTGATCGAGTTCGAGCCGATGTCAATGATCGCTTTTCTGCTCATGCTGCGACCTCCTCACACAAGGCCCACGGCCTTCTTCATGGCGTTGATGTAGTTGACGTTGGGCAGCCCCTCGAGCCCCAGCTCGCGGACCGTCTTCATCACGTTGTCGGGATCGATGTGCTCCACGCAGACGGTGCGCCCGGGCACGCCGTTGAATTTAGTCTCGGCGATCTCCACCGTCGCCTCGTTGATCGAAAAGATGGTGCGCTCCTTCTCCACGTCGACAATCACCAGATCCGGGCAGGGGCCGACCAGCTCCTCGAGGTACTGCTCATAGGTGTATTCGGCGCGCTCAAAGGCGGGGACGGCGACCTTGAAGAAATCGCGGAACAGCCGCTCGATCAGCTCCGCCTTCATCGGGAAGGACTCCTTCATGGTGGGGTACCACTGCTCGAGCTTGTCCGCGTTGATCTGCTGGAGCGACTTGATGTCCATCAGGTCGTCGCGGATCTTGCAGTTTTCGTCGCTGTTGCGGGAGAGGATGTATTTCTCGGAACTCTTCTTGAAGTTCGCCACCTCGTGGGCGCGGATCTTCTCCTCCGCACCGCCGAACCCGTCGGCAAAGGTGCGCCACTCCCAACGGGGAATGATGGTTGCCATAGTGAAACACTCCTTTTTTGTTTGATATGTGTCGGTATTTTGGCTGCCGGTTTGGAAAACCGGTCAGAATTGGCCGCAGACGCGGTTTGTTGGACGGGACCGTGCGGGTGCCGCACAAGTGATATATATAGGTAGGTTTTTTGCGCGACAACAGCTTTCTCCGCCCAAATTGTAAAAAAACAGACGAAGCTGAGGCAGCGCCGCAGGCATCGTCTGTCATGTGGACACACCTGAAGGACAGCAGCCTGCGGAATGTCGCTGAGCGGAAATTTTGATATGAATTTGACAAAACAGAGCCGTCGCCCAGCGGGGGACGAGGCGGGGGATTTGTCCACAATGAACGGACGCAGATCGTGTATCACACAACACACGTCAGAACCGCTGTTCTGTACAGGATTCAGACGGGAGAAATCATAGGTAAAGCCCCTTTTCTGCCACCCTAAGAATAGCACATTCTGTGAGTGATGTCAATAAGTGAAGGCGTTTTTTTGCTTCTCTTAGACATTTTGACGGTTTTGATGTGGGAAAGTGCGCCGGGGTAGGGGGATCTGCGAGGTGAATGGCGACAGGTGGAGGACAATTGTATTCAAGTGGGAGAAATGGCGAGGTGTGGCAGAAATGTGTCGGGAGTAGCATGGCCGTCCGCAACGCGAGATTTGCGGCTGCGGGCGGTGGGCAGGAGGGGAAAGAGGCGGAGGGTGCTTTGCGCGATGCAGGGATTGCGTGTTTATGCGAATATTGTGTGGGGCAGGGAGTGTGTGCTGCGGGGTGGCCGGGAGAGTGGGGAGAACAAAGTTGAAGAATTGTCTGTCGGAAGCTGCGGGACGATTGGAGCGAATTGCGGGGAGGAAACGGAAAGCTTCCTTCTTCCCGGTGTCCGAAAAACGCGGGAAGGGGGTGGACGGGGGAAAAGAGGGGTTATTTTCCAAACAAAAGAGCAAATTTCTGGGAATTTTAGTTTACATTCATTATTGCGTTTATTTAAATTTTTTATTGTTTATACAGAATCAGGATCCCGAAGAGCCCTTGCTGCGATCCTCCAAATTCCGAGGAGAATGAATTTTTCGGGATAGGTACCAAATTTTTGTCGTTTTTAAACCAACAAAATCCAAGGAAAAAACAGGGCTTATTAATAACTGTTTGTAATATATTTTGGGTGATATACAAAGAGAAAATTTCAATATTTTTAGATTTTATTTTTTCACGGATAAAAATAGAATTGATAGATGTTAAATTTTTGGATAATATAGAAATATATTGAAATCGAAAGTAAAGAAACAAAAGGATTCAATCAAGATAAAACGACAACGATGGTAATATCATGAAAAATAAGTCTGAATTAACCAACAATAGCCAGAATATTCCTAAATTCCTCCAATCACAGGAGAAACCTAGAAAGGAGGAAAACCCACTCATGAGAAATCTCAAGAAGATTCTCGCGCTGGTCCTGGCCCTGACCATGGTCCTCGGCCTCAGCATCAGCGCAGGTGCGGGCACGTTCACCGACGTGAACGAGGACGACGACTACGCCGCCGCCATCGAGCTGCTCGCATCTCTCGACGTGCTCGCCGGCATGGGCGACGGCACCTACAACG
>JAFQKL010000168.1 GCA_017396965.1 Clostridia bacterium | reverse complement strand
TACCGGACAGGTCGGGCACGGTGTAGCTCACCGGCCAGGCGTTGATCAGCGTCCACACGGGGCCGGAGGGGTTGCCGGCATCGTCGATTAAGGTGATGGTCACATCGTGGCGGGTGATGCTGGTCGGGCCGGCCTGGTTGTCGGGCGCGACACTGTGCAGCCAGGCGAGGAAGTCCGCATCATCGCTGACACCCCAGCGCAGGGTGACGTTGCCGAAGGTGGTGAGGCCGGGCAGCTTACGGGGGGTGTTGCGCAGATCGTCACCCTCGCGATACTCCACCGTGGCCACCGACATATTCATGCCGGACACTTCGGAAAAACCGGCGCGGGCAATCCCGCCGGTGGTAACCTGATAACGAAATACTCTGTATGGATAATTGATCGCCATCGTCATTCATCCTTTCTGATGATCTCTTTATGAGTCAAATTCCGCCTTACTCGGAAGCGGTCTTCTGGGTGATGCGGAAGATCACGAATTCAGCGGGCTTGACCGGCGCGATTCCGATGTTGCAGATGAGGCGGCCGTTGTCGATATCGTCCTGGGTCATGGTGGTGGGGCCGCACTCCACATAGAAGGCCTGCTCGGGGGTGGTGCCGGCGAGGGCGCCGTCTCTCCAGCAGGTGGCCAGGAAGGTGCTGATCGTGCGCTTGACTCTGTCCCAAAGGACCTCGCTGTTGGGCTCAAAGACCACCCAGTTGGTGTTGTTCTTGATCGACTGCTCGACATAGATGAACAGGCGACGGACGTTGATGTACTTCCACAGGCCGTTGGAGCTGATGGTGCGGGCACCCCAGACGCGGATGCCGCGGCCGGTGAAGGCGCGGATGAGGTTGACGCCGATGGGGTTCAAGATATCCTGCTCGGCGTCGTTGTAGCTGCAGGAGAGGCCGGTGCAGCCGCGGACAACCTCGTTGGCGGGAGCCTTGTGGACACCGCGGTCGACATCGACGCGGGCGAACACGCCGGCCATGGCGCCGGAGGGCGGGAAGTAGGCGGGGCGCTTGCTGCCCATGTCGAGCATCTCGATCCAGGGATGATAGGCGGCGGCGTAGGTGCTGTCGTACATATCGCGGAACGCGGCGACCTCATCCGTCTTCTTCAGCTCGAGGGGCAGATCGAGGATGGCGAAGCAGCTGGTTCTGTTCTCGCAGTAGGCGATCAGGGTGGACTGGACGTTGGCGTCGGTCACACCGGGGATGGCCATGATGGAGACGTTGTTGTTCTCGATGAAGGCCTGCAGGCCGGTGCGCTTGCCGGGGCCGTTGTCGCTGCCGATGTAGGCGGCGGCGGAGACCTTGGCGACGTTGCCGTCGGAAGCGCCGGCGAGGGCGACGACGATGGCATCACCGGTGCCGCCCACGAGGTCGTAGGGCACAATGCTCTTGACCGCAGCGGCGGGGGCGGGGGCGGGCTTGGCGTCCTTGCCGTCCTTCTCCTCCTTGACGGGGGCGGGAGCGGGAGCGGGGGCAGCGGCAGCGGCCTGGACGGCGAAGCTGACCAGGTCGGACTTGGCGGCCTTGACGCCGATGTAGTTGCCGGCGAAGGGGTTGAGGCTGGCCTCGGCGAAGGTCTCCACGGCGTCGTCGAGTTTCACGGAGACGGTGACCTCGCAGGTGCGGATGTACTTGGCGGTGCCGACGGTGGTGTCCACCGCGTCCACACCGGGGACGGCATCGAGGGTGATGACCTTATCCAGCGCCGACTTGACGGTGGCGTAGGCCTTGGTGCGGCCGTCATACAGCTCGACGACGTCGCCGGGGTTGAAGCCGTCGGGGTTCTTTAAGGTCAGGTCGGCGCCGGTGGCGGCGAGGACCTGGGTCTTGGCCTTGGAGGCGGGGGTGATGGTGACGCGGATCTTGTCGCCCCACTCACCGGCGTTGGCGGCGGTGATCTTCAGCACGCCGGAAGTGGCCTCGGCGCACTTGGCACCGTCGGCCGCGACGCGCATGATGTAGGCGCGGGAGCCGCCGTTGAGGAAAAACTGCTCCACAGCGTAGGGGAGGTAGCGGCCGTTGCCGTACTTGGCCTCGCTGAGATAGCCGCCGTAGATGCGCTTGTAGTCGGCAAAGCTGGTGACCAGCTGAGGCTGACCCACCACGGGTCCTCTCTCAGCCAGGCCGATAAAGCCAGCCGTGCTGGTGCTGACACCCTGCATGGGTACCGCACCGGAATCGTACTCTTCCACATATACGCCCGGATGTAAATACTCTGCCATGTGTTGTGGTTCCCCTGGAGATACCGTTTGCGGGGAACGCTCCTCCTTTCTGTTTGTACCTGAATAAGATTTATTCGAAAACCGGCTCTATGCCAAGATCTCCCGAATGGCCGGCGGCGCAGGCCGCCATCTGTGCCCAGAAACGAACCATCACCCCTGCGTTGTACTCCAGCGCCCTGCCGATCTGCTCATAGGCGCTGTAAGCATCCAACAGGTCAGCGCCGGTGCGGAACACCGCCCGTCCCTCCGCGAGGAACATACTGCCCATCACCACCTGCCGGTTGATCTCCTGGCAGAGGCGGAGGGTGCGGTCGCTCTCTTGAACCGGGAAGGGGTAGCTGCCGTAGAGCAGAACCTGCCCGCCGCGGCAGAGGCCGAGGGTTTCCCATTTACAGCCCCGGTCGGCAAACACCAGCGAAAAGCGGTTCTCCTCTCTTTGGTAGGAGAAGCCGTTGTGCTGCAGCAGATACTCCAGTTCCGCGGCGGCATCGAGCGGTTCTCCTGTGTACAGATTCTCCATGGTTTAACCCCGATCGCGGAGCCGACCCGCTTTGACCGGCTGCAGCCGAAAGCGGGCACTTGGCTCTGGCCACCCCGGAAACGGGCACAGGAGGGGCGGCGCGGTTGTGATGTGGTTGACATCCTGCTCCTGCCCAAAAAGGCCGGAGAGCAGGTTTTCGGGCAGGCGGACGAGGGGCAGGTCTCCCCCGCCCTGCCGGAGCAGGTCGACGAGACTGCTGTTGCCCACTGCCTCGGCCAGCTGCCGGAGCAGCTCTGGGGACAGGTCGGTCAGTCCGGCGCCGCTGCTCAGCAGCTGCGCCCATTGACGGGCGGGCAGCCGGGCTGCCTGCTGCCGGGAGGGGGCGGACAGTTCCCGTGCCTGGTCTTTGCTCTGGCTGCGGACCTCGCGGGAGGCCTGCTGCTGTTCTCTCATGCGCTCCCCCCTTGCTGCGGCTCCCGGTCATTCTCCCCGTCTTCTCCGCCGCCGTCCTCCCCGTCGGGGTCGGTCGGCAGCTGCTGCTGCCCGGTTTCCAGGCGCCGGGCAGCTTCGAGAAACTCCTCTGAAGTGAAGAGCTTTTCGGCTTCCACCGCACTGTGGGACAGCTGGCGGAGCCGCTGCAGGAAGTCGCGCTTCATCTGGTCTTTCTTTGCGATGATCGCCTCTGCCTTTTGCGCGGCGCGCAGCAGCACATCGCGCTCCTGCTCATGGCCGGGGCCGCTGAGCAGGGCGAGGCGCTGCCGGTACTGTTCCAGCAGTTCCCGCTCTTTGGCATCGGTGAGGAAGGGGTACTGCTTTTGCAGGGTGCCGACGCCGTCCGGCCCTTTTTTTCCCTCGGCCATGGCGGTGAGGGTGTCCAGCGTCTCTCTGGCGTCGCCGAGGGCGCTGACCACCAGGCCGACGGCGCTGTCGGCAAAGCCGCGGTTGACGATGGAGACGTCCTCCCGATGCCCCGCGACCGGCTGGTGGAGAGAGCTGCTTTGAAAGAGTTTGCGCTCCTTGCGCTGCTTCGCCTTCTCCTGCCCTGCCGTTCGCTCGAGGCAGGAAAAGAGCATCATTTTGCCCGTTCCCCGCACCACGGCGGCGGAGAGACGGCCGCGCTGGAAGGCGACATCGGCAAAGCGGAGCATCTGCTGCCTGCCGGGGTCCCGGTCACGCGGTTCGTAGTCGCTTTGCATCGAGGTCTTGTTCAGCAGCTCCCCGGTGACGGTGGGATCCTCCGCGGCTTCCTGCGTCCGGCGGGCATCGCCTTCGCGCTGCTCTGCGCCGTCCTGCGAAAGCCCAGGGGTCTCCGCCTTCATGAAGGCGGAGAGCATCGTGTCCTGCTGCGGCTCCTCGCCTCTGGCGCGCTGCTGGCCGCACAGGTCGAAGGTGTGGCAAAAGCTCTCCTCGAGGTGACGGATGGGGTCGCGGTGCCGAAAGGCCTCGGTGCCGGCGGCTGCGGAAAGCTGCTGTTTGGCGATCTCCCCGGTGATGTGCGGCGGCGTCTGCAGGGGCACGGTCTTTTTTCGCTCGCGTACCGGCCCTCTCATAAGCCGCCTCCCGTGGTGGCCAGCTTCATGGCTCTGGCCAGTTTTTTGAAGTCCACCGGGCGCACGATGTAGTCAGAGACGTGAAGGCGGATGCCCTGGATGGCGAACTGCGCGGTATCGTCGATCATCACGATCCTGCACCGTTTATCCGCTTCGCGCAGACGGCGGGTGAGGTTGAATCCCTCCTGCCCTCCCAGTCCCGAAAACACCAGCTGGAAGCTGTGCCCCGGTTGGAAGAGCTCCTCCGGCGCGGCGGCAACGAACAGGTCGCAGGCGATCCCATAGACCTCGCAGTACTGCCTGATCCACTTGGAAAGAGACTCCTGCTCTGCTTTATCCCTTGTGCAAACTGCGACGAGCAACTCCTTCCACCACCTAAATCTCAAGTATTTGCGGATCGGGCAAACTCCTTCAGCGTTATTATCTCACGTTCTCGCCTGAAGCTCAAGGGGTTTGGAACAAACCGCCGTTTTTCGTCACCAAACCCCGCCATCCTCCCCTGTCTCCAGAGAAAAGGCGGGGTTTTCCTCCTGCAGACAGCGCAGGGCTTGGCGGACGCTCTCTCTCCTGTCCACACTGACGGGGACGGTTCCCTTGTCCACCATCACCAGCGAATCTCTCTCCAGCGCGCGGACGCGAAAGAGGTTGACGAGATAGCTGCGGTGGCATTTGACAAACGGCGCCCCCTGCAGGCGGCTCTCCGCCTGGGTCATCGACATCTCCGTCTCGATGCAGCCGTAGCGCCCGTGGATGATGAGGGTGCGGCCGCTGATCTCCAGATAGCTGATATCGGCCAGCGCCACGGGGATGCGCACGCGGCTCACGACCACCTCCAGCGTGCGCAGCTCTCCCCACCACGCCTGGCGGCAGCGGAGCATGGCGCTGCGCAGGGCGTGGTAGGCGACGGGCTTGCGGACAAAGCCGTCGGGGTGGATGGAGTAGCCGAGGAGGGCGGATCCGTTGTCGCCGGTGAGGAGGATAAAGCGGCAGTCGCGATCCAGCTCGCGCAGGCGGGCGCCGGCTTTGAGGCCGTCCGGCATATCGCCGTCCAGCAGGATGAGGGGGGTGCGGCCGGCGGAGTGCTGTTCGAGCAGGGCGGTGCAGCTGTCAAAGCGGTCGATTTCAAAGGAGACACAGAACTCCCTGCCGATCTGCTCGAGGCAGCGGGCGATCTCCTCCGCCTGGTCGGGGTGTTCGATGCAGAGAGCCAGCTTCATGTTGTCTCATCCCTTTTCAGCAAGATCACGGCGGTGCGGAAGCGGCCGTCCGCCATCTCGAAGGCAGCGGTACCGCCGTACTGCCCGGCGATGGCGCGGATGCTGCGCAGGCCGATGCCGATCCGGCCCTCCTCCTTGCCGGAGAGGAACCCCCCTTCCGCCGGCCGGAGGCTGCCGGGGGGACAGCTGTTTTCCATGACAACCGAAAGCCAGCCGGGGGTGTCCATGGTGCGGATGCGCAGATAGGGGGACTGCTCCGCTGCGGTCTGGCGGGCGGCCTCCACCGCGTTTTCCAGGCAGTTGCCAAACACGACGCAGAGATCCTGCGGGTCAATCCCCACCTCGGTGCCGATCTCGAGGACGGCGTCAACCGTGATGCCGGCCTGCTCGGCGGCGGCGAAGTAGTGGCAGGCGAGAGCGTTGACCGCGGTGTTGGCGCAGTGACGGGCGGTGGACGGGGACTGCAGCGGGGAGAAGGCGCTGAGATAGGCCTCCGCCGCCGGCAGGTCGCCGCTCTCCACCAGTCCCTGCAGGACGGTGGTGTGGTGGCGCAGGTCGTGGCGCAGCTCGGCAAGCTGCGCGAGGCTGCGGTCCCGCTCCTCCAGCTGGCTGTTCAGTAAGGTGAGATCCTGCTCGAGCGCCTGACGTCGCTGCCGCTCCGCCGCCAGTTCGCGGCCGCGCAGGTGCCAGGCGGCGGCACCGCCGAGCAGGAAGGCGAGCGCGGCTGTGATGTAGATCATCCGTTCACTTCCTTGTCCAGGTCTGTTGGAACGACCATTCGAAAAACGCCTGCTTCAGTTTGGCAGCGCTTTTGACGGCGATGGGGATGCGGGTGCGGTCGAGCAGGAGAAAATCGCGCTCTTCGGGGCGGAGAATATGGCTCATGTTGACAAGGCAGCTGCGGTGGCAGCGCAGAAAGCCCTCCCCCTCCAGCTCGGCCTCCAGCTCACCGAGGCGGCGGTTGACCGAGATCTCCTCCCCTTCGGTGTGGATGACGCACTGCTTGCCGTAAACCTCGATATAGCGGATCTCGCGGCAGGGGATGCGGCGGATCTGCCCTTCGGTTTCCACTTCGATTTCCCTGGGTGCGGCGGCCACCGTCTCCTCGCACCAGCGCAGGGTGCTTTCCAGCTCCGCACGGCCGAACGGCTTGAGGAGATAGTCGGTGGCGCGCACCTCATAGCTGTCGATGGCGTGGTCTGGGCTGGTGGTGGTGAAGATGATCACGCAGTCGGGGTCGGTCTCACGGATTTTGCGGGCGGCGTCCATCCCGGAGGTGCGGCCCATGTAGACATCGAGGAACAGATAATTCAGCCAGCCGTCCTGCCAGTGGTGCAGCAGCTCCTCGGCGCTCTCGTATTCGTGCAGCTCGACCTGCTCTCCCCTGGCGGCGTAGTAGTCGCCGATCAGCTGCATCAGGTGGTTGCGGTCCTTCTGCAGGTCGTCACAGATGCCGATTCTCATGGGCTTTTCTCCCTTTGCCTTTGTTTTTCTCTCTTTCGCTTTTGCAGCAAGACGCGCGAACCACTCCCATCGAACCAGGGACATCCATCGTATCCATCGTATCAGAAGCGACAGGAAAAGCCCCCTGCGGCGGGTGCCACAGGGGGCCTTCAGGCTGTGCAATCACGCAGGCTGCATCAGCTCCTTGCGGCGGGACAGGGCGGCGGCCCTGTCCTTTGGACATCATCGTGGGTTGGCGGTCAGCCGCGCACTCAGTCAAGCGGCTTCATGGTGGGGAAGAGGAGCACGTCGCGGATGGTGTAGCTGTCGGTCAGGAGCATGGTGAGGCGGTCGATGCCGATGCCGATGCCGCCGGTGGGGGGCATACCGTACTCGAGGGCATTGATGAAGTCGGTGTCCATCATGCCGGCCTCTTCGTCGCCGCTGTCGCGCATATCCTGCTGGCGCTCGAAGCGCTCCTTCTGGTCGATGGGGTCGTTGAGCTCAGAGAAGGCATTGGCCACCTCGCGGCCGGTGATGAACAGCTCAAAGCGCTCGGTGAGGGCCTTGTTGGTGGGCATTCTCTTGGCGAGGGGGGAGATCTCGACGGGGTACTCGGTGATGAAGGTGGGCTGGATCAGCTTGTCCTCCACAAAGGCGTCGAAGGCTTCGGCGATGAGGTCGCCTCTGCTCTGGGTGTCCAGCACCTCCATGCCGGCGGCGCGGCAGATGGCGCGGGCCTCCTCGTCGGTCTGAGCCTCGTTGAAGTCGATGTTGCCGTATTCCTTGATGGCGTCGATCATCGGCAGGCGGCGCCAGGGCGGGGTGAGGTCGACCTCCTGGCCCTGATAGGTGATCTTGGTGGTGCCGAGCACCTTCATGGCGCAGCCGGCGATCAGCTCTTCGCACATATCCATGATCTTGCGGTAGTCGGCATAGGCCTCATACCACTCGATGCTGGTGAACTCGGGGTTGTGGCGGGGGTCCATGCCCTCGTTTCTGAAGATGCGGCCGATCTCGTAGACCTTCTCCAGACCGCCGACGATGAGGCGCTTTAAGTGCAGCTCGGTGGCGATGCGAAGGTACATATCAATGTCGAGGGTGTTGTGGTGGGTGATGAAGGGACGGGCGGTGGCGCCGCCGGAGATGGTGCCGAGGATGGGGGTCTCCACCTCGATATAGCCGCGGTTGTCGAGATACTCTCTGATATAGCGGATGATCTGGCTGCGCTTGATGAAGGTGTCCTTCACCTCGGGGTTGACGATTAAGTCGACATAGCGCTGGCGGTAGCGCAGCTCAACGTCCTTTAAGCCGTGGAACTTCTCAGGCAGCGGCTGGAGGGACTTGGCAAGCAGGGTGATCTCGCTCGCCTGCACCGAGATCTCGCCGCGGCGGGTGCGGAAGACGGTGCCCTTGACGCCGAAGATGTCGCCAATGTCCCACTTTCTGAATTCGGCATAGGCTTCCTCGCCGATGTCGTTGATCTTGACATAGATCTGAATCTTTCCGTCGCGGTCCATCATGTCGGCAAAGGAGGCCTTGCCCATCTCGCGGCGCAGCATCATGCGGCCGGCGATGACCACTTCCTTGCCTTCCATCTCTTCAAAATTGTTGATGATCTCAGCCGAATTGCTGGTGCGGTCGAAGCGGACCAGCTCAAAGGGGTCGCGGCCGGCGGCCTGGAGTTCCTTTAACTTGTTGCGGCGGATCTGCAGCACCTCACTGAGCTCGGGCTCATTGGTGACGGGCGTTCTGTTCTCGTCCATTCTTCTAAACTTCCTTTCCTGCGGGCGGCCGGGAGGCGGCCCATGTCGGTTCTGCCCGGGTCAGTTCTTGTCGACCGTGATGTCCAGCACCTCAAGCTCCACCTGGCCGCCGGGGGTTTCCACCAGCACGATGTCGCCGATCTCCTTGCCCAGCAGGGCGGCGCCGATGGGCGACTCCTGCGAGACCTTGTTGGAGAGGGGGTCGTTGCCGGCGGAGCCGACGATGGAATAGGTCAGCTTTTCGTCGTAGGTTCTGTCAAACACGGTGACCAGAGAGCCGATGTGGACCTTGCTCTCGTCGATGTCACTCTCGTCGATAATCCGGGCGTTGTTGAGCTTGACGTCATTCTGGGCGATTTCGGCCTCAAGAATGGCCTGCTCGTTTTTGGCATCGTCATACTCGGCGTTTTCCGAGAGGTCACCGAAGCCGCGGGCGGTCTGCAGGTTCTGGGCGACCTCCTGGCGACGTTCGGTGGTGAGGTATTCCTGCCGTTTTAAGAGCGCCTCATACTCCTGGCGCGTCATCACAAATTCCTGTCTCTGAGGCATATTCTTCTCCCCTTTATTCACAAAGTAGTCCCATTGGTTTCGCATGACCCTTTGGGTCTGCCGAGCCCTGGGAACACGGATGCTCGTATTCCATAATTATATGAATTTTCGTAAGAATTGTCAAGACGGGATGAGGCGATCCAGCCGGAAAGTCGCCAGCTGTTCGCCGCCGAGGACAAGGTAGAGCAGCACCGCCTTCTCCTGCTCGCTGAGGGCGGGCGGGAGCTCGTCGGCGAGGGGGGGCGGCAGGCGCAGGGTGAGGCCGGAGAAGGCGCGGCCTTCGACGATGCGGCAGGCGCCGCCAGAGAGGTCGAGGATCAGCCGGGCGCGGATCTGATAGCTCTCATCCCCCTCCAGCAGCACGGCGAGGTCGCTCTCCACCCGGTGCTGGTCGGAGAAGAGGGGGGCGAGGCCGGTGCAGTCGGCCAGCTGATCGGCGAGGGGTTCGAGGCGCTCGGGGCGCTCGGTGTACAGACAGAGGGAGGCGCCGAGGCGGGCGGCGTTGACAAGCAGGGCGAGGTCGGTATACTGCCCGGTGCGGTCGACCAGGGCGATGCGCCGGCGCTGGGGCGGTTTTTGCAGCAGGGAGGCCAGGCGCACCAGCATGGGCAGAGTGAAGAGGGGGGCGTAGTCGGAGGGGGCGGCGGTGGGCAGGCCGAGGGCGGTGATCTCGGCGACCGTCTCCGGCGCCATCACCGCAGTCTGGCCGCTCACCAGCACGGCGGTGGCCCCCGCCTCGCGCAGCAGCTTTTTCACCTTGCGGGCAGACCGTCCGGGGTGGCGCTCGGCGGCGGTCTGGGGCAGGGTGAGCAGCAGGTAGGCGTCCTCCCCCAGCGGACGCTGCTCGATCCGCACCTTTTCCCCTCCCCTGCCGCGCACCGTGCGTCCCTTGCGCAGCAGAAGCGGGCGGTCGTCGTGGAAGACGATGGCACATACCATGTCGAGGCACCCCCTGTCACCGGCTGTGTGGATTTGGGACAGTATATGAGGGGCGGGGGGTGGGCAGAACCGGCACCGCGGCGGCCGTCTCACCGCGCGGCGTCTTCCTGCGGGATGGTGAACTCGGCGAGATAGTCATAATCCTCCCCTGTTTTGAAAAGGGTGAACGTCCTGCCGATGCGGTAGTGACCGGGCGGGAGGGGGCCGAAGCGGCTGTCCCAGCGGATGGGGCTTCGGATCACATCCGTCCCCTCGTACTGAATACTGATGGCCGGCCAGTAGCTGCAGACCACACTCTCCCAATCGAAAGGGTTCCTGTGCAGCAGCTTCACCTCCTGCCACTCCCCCGCCTCCCGGCGCTCAATCCGGTACCGGGTGCCGCTCAACACTTTGCCTGCGAATTCGCTGTCCGCCAGATCAAGGACCAGTGTCAGCCCGGTGGAGGTGGCGTTCTCCACCGTCATCTCCAGATCGAGGGGGGAGGTATAAAAGCCGTACCAGGCGGAGCCGCAAAAGCCGTCCGCGTCGCTCCATGTGGCGGTGACGCGGTAGGCGTGGCCGCCTTCGAGGAGGGAGAAGCCGCCTTCGGTCACCGACACAGGAGTGGCCTCAGCGCGGCTCTTGTCCCAGCGGGCGATGGGGAGGCTGTGCACCTCGAGGGCGTCGGGCGGGGTGTCGAAGACGAGCTGCACCCGTCCCTCATCGGCAGGGAGCAGGGGCAGGTCGGCGCGGTGGTGGAGGGGGTTGCCGAGGCGGTCTTCCACGGATGGCAGAACGCCGCCCGGCTCCGCCGTGTAGGCGGGGCGGAAGGCGGTGAGGGTCCGGTCTTCGCAGGCAACGGTGAGGGCGGGCGGCGGGGCGGGGTCGTTGGCGCAGCCCGGTGTCAACAGCAGCGCGAGGAGCAGCAGGGCGGCAGGCAACACGCTTTTCATTGTTGTAATATTCTCCTTTGTCGACCATTTTCTCTTATTTTCCTAAATATTAACATACAAAAGAACAGCTGTCAATTATCACTGTGTCCCCTCCCCCGTCACCCACAAGAGAAACACCCGCCTTCCCGGAGTGGGAGAGGCGGGTGTTCTGTTCACGATACACGGTTCACGATCTACCCGAAAGCAGTCGATGGACTCAGCCGTTTAAGATGGTATCCAGCTCCATGATGCCGAGGATGAAGATGCGGATGCCTTCGATGAAGGTCTCGACGCACAGCACCTCATCGGGCTGGTGGGCGCCGCCGCGGCTCTTGGGGACGTAGGAGGGGCGCAGGCCGATGCGGGGCTCGGGGCCGAAGGCGACGGCGTTCTTGAGGCGTCTGGCATAGGTGCCGCCGCCCATGGTGTAGGGCTTGGCCTCGGTGTCGCCGGTGACATCGAGGTAGACCTTGTACAGCGCCTGAACGCAGGGATCGTCCACCGGGATGTGGTAGCCGTTGGAGTAGGAGAGATCCTCGAGGTGCCAGCCGTCCGGCTCGAAGCACTTCTTGAAGCCGGCCTCGACCTCGGTGCCGTCGAGGGTGACGCAGTAGCGGACGTCGAAGGAGATGGCGACGCAGCCGTCTCTGAGGGCGACCATGCCGTTGGCGCAGGTGAGGGGGCCGCTCTGCTCATCGGTGTGGGCGACGCCGATCGCCTCGCCGTAACCGTCGGCCAGAACAGCGGCGATCTTGGCCATGGCGGCGCGATCGACCTCAGGGAGAGCCTGGACGGAGGCGAGGGCCTTGCCAAGCTCCCAGGTGGCGTTGTGGCCCTTCTCCGGGACGGAGGCGTGGGCGGAGACGCCCTTGGCGGTGACTTCGATCTCATCGCCCTTGACCTCGCAGGAGACCCACTCGTTGCCCTTGAGGGCGGCGGTCAGCTCGTCGGCCAGGCCGGGCAGGTTCTTTAAGGTCGCCTTGACCTCGTCGCAGACGACATTGTAGGCAAGGCCGCCCGAAAGGGAGAGAATCGCCTCGCTCTTGGCGTTGGCGACGCCCCAGGCCTTGAAAATACCCTTTTCGCCGTGGCAGACGGGGAACTCGGTGTCCGGCACGAGGGAGAAGTCGGGCATGGTCTCGGTCTTGGCGAAGAGCTGGGCATCCTCCATGCCGCTCTCCTCGTCGCCGCCCATGAAGAGGGTCAGGCGGCTCTTGACCGGCAGGCCGAGCTCGCGGATCGCCTTGATGGCGTAAAGGCCGGTGACGACGCCGTTTTTGTTGTCGCACACACCGCGGCCGACCAGGAAGCCCTCGCGCTCGATGGGGTTATAGGGCTCGGTGATCTCCCAGCCGTTGCCCTCGGGGACGACGTCCACATGGGAGAAGAGGCCGATCGACTTGGGGCCGTCGCCCGAGTGCATCAGGGCGTAGGCGCCGTCGCCGCGAACCTCGGCGGCGAAGCCGTGGCGCTCGCACAGCTCTTTGGCGGCGTCCACCGCCTTGCGGCAGTTCTCGCCGAAGGGGGCGCCGGGCTTTGCTTCGCTGCGGACGGAGGGGATGCGGGTAAGCTCCATGATCTCATTCACCATGTCGTCACGGTGGGCATTGAGCCATTCGTCGATGCGGGTGATCAGTTCCTGATTCATCCTTTTGGGTCCTCCTTTGTTTCGTATGGTTGCGGGAGCCTTTCTCCCGGATGAGGCGGATTTTGAGATGGAAAAAGCCCCACAGCCTGACGACTGCGGGGCTTTTCGCTGGTCGGAGTGCCGGGACTTGAACCCGGGGCCTCTTGGTCCCGAACCAAGCGCGCTACCAAACTGCGCTACACCCCGATAACGCCTGCCTCGCCGCTTGGCACAACAGGCGTAAATCAGTATAGCGGATTTTCATCCACAAGTCAAGCCCATTTTTGAAAAAGAAGCAAATTCTTGAAAAAAAATTACTCCTCTTCCACCACTTCGGCGTCGGCGGCGTTCTTCTTCACCGACTCCACGCCGTTGAGGCAGCCGGCCATCGACTTGTAGCCCTCGCTGACGGCGATGATCTGGCCGTTGGTGGCCTTGAGGCGGAAGCGGAATTCGCCGGCCTTGTCGGTGTAGATCTCGAACTTGGGATGCTTTTGCACCTGGTAGCCCTCGACCGTCTGATCCTCGACATTCGCGACGGGGGCGTTCTTGCTCACGCTGGCAACGCCGCCTCTGCAGGCCGCTTCGGAGGCATAGACCTCGGAGGTGGCGATGACCTCCCCGTTGCCTGCCTTGAGATCGAACTTGGTGCCGGTTTTGGTTTTACGGATGACAAACTTGCCCATGGGTTCCCCTCCTTGATGTAGTTACGGTATTTTTTGCAGATCCTGCTTTGCTGTGCGTTTCGCACCTTGTCTTCATTGTACACGAAAAAGAAGGCGGATGCAAGGAAGAGTGGGGATTCTGCGGGGAAAATTTGAAAGATTTTGTCTTTCGGCGCGGGATTTTGGGGATGACAGCCATCAGCGGTGCTGCCGCCGTATTTCGCTGTGGGGCTGCGGCACGGCTACGGTGTGGTCGGGAAGATCCCGCCGAGGCCGCCGCAGTCGCGCAGGGCGGCGACGCGGTCGGCGAGGTCGGCGGCGCTGTCGTGCAGGAGGGCGCGGACGGCCGGGGACGGGAGGGCGAGGGTGTTTGCGAGGCGGTCGGCGGCGCGGACAAAGGCGGCGTGCAGCTCCCGGGGCGGCAGGGGGTGGAGGAGGGTGCGCAGGGCGGTCAGGTCGGCGGGGGTGAGACGAAGG
>JAFQKL010000167.1 GCA_017396965.1 Clostridia bacterium | reverse complement strand
TCCCTTGACTGCCCGGGCGGGTTCGGGGGCATATGGGAGGTGGGGAGTGTGGTCAACCGACCACACTCCCCCATCTTTTTTCCACACCCACCCCGGTCAAGCCTGACGGCCCACGTCCACACCCCGGACAGGCTGGCTTTTCTCGCTGTTTCAGAGCAAATCTCCCTCCAAGGTGCCAAAGGGGGATTTCGTCGCCTGCGGTCGCTGCCCCCTGCAGGCGGCGCCCCCAAAACCCCCTCCCACAACCTTGCGCCCACCGCCAATCTGTGCTATACTATCCTTGCATACACCCATACAACAGCCGCCGCACCGCACCCCGGCGCGGCCGGTTTCAGGAGGTTTCGCCATGTCTTATACCCACGAGGTACAAAATATGTGCCCCATCGCGCAGGGCTGCGCCCATGGCCCCGCTCCCATCCCCGAAGAGGGCAACTGGGTTGCGGTGCGCCAGATTGAGGACATCTCCGGCCTGTCCCACGGCGTGGGCTGGTGCGCCCCGCAGCAGGGCGGCTGCAAGCTGACCCTCAATGTCAAAAAGGGCATCATCGAGGAGGCGCTGGTGGAGGTGATGGGCTGCTCCGGCATGACCCACTCCGCCGCCATGGCCGCCGAAATCCTGCAGGGCAAAACCCTGCTCGAAGCCCTCAATACCGACCTGGTGTGCGACGCCATCAACGTCGCCATGCGCCAGATCTTCCTGCAGCTGGTCTACGGCCGCTCGCAGACCGCGTTCTCCGAAGGCGGCCTGCCCATCGGCGCCTCGCTCGAAGACCTCGGCAAGGGCCTGCGCTCGCAGGTGGGCACCATGTTCGGCACCCGCGCCAAGGGCGTGCGCTACCTCGAAATGGCGGAGGGCTATGTCCTCTCGCTGGGGCTTGACAAGAACGACGAGATCATCGGCTACAAGTTCGTTCACTTAGGCAAGATGATGGAGCAGATCAGAGCCGGGGTCGATCCCACCGAGGCCTTTAACAAGAATGTCGGCACCTACGGCCGCTATGCGGAAGCCGTGCGGGTGATCGACCCGAGAAAGGAGTGAGCGGCATGAGCGTGACCTTTGAAGGATATGAGCGCCGCGAGGCAACCCTGAACAAGGCCCTGGAGGGCTTCGGCTTTGCCTCCCTGGAGGAGTGCCGCGCCCTGTGCGAGCAGCACGGGGTGGACTGTGAGACGCTGGTGAAGGGCGTGCAGCCCATCGCCTTTGACAATGCCGTCTGGGCCTACACCTTAGGCTGCGCCATCGCCTTAAAGGCCGGCTGCAAGACGGCGGACGAGGCCGCCGAGAAGATCGGCCTCGGCCTGCAGGCCTTCTGCGTCCCGGGCTCCGTCGCCGAGGAGCGTCAGGTGGGCGTGGGCCACGGCAATCTGGCCGCCCGTCTGCTCAGAGATGAGACCGCCTGCTTCTGCTTCCTCGCCGGCCACGAGAGCTTCGCCGCCGCCGAGGGCGCCATCGGCATCGCCCGCACCGCCAACAAGGCGCGCACCAAGCCCCTTCGCGTCATCTTAAACGGCCTCGGCAAGGACGCCGCCTATATCATCGCCCGCATCAACGGCTTCACCTATGTGGAGACGGCCTATGACTACCAGACCGGCGAGCTTTCCACCGTCCGCGAGGTGAAATTCTCCGACGGGGAGCGCGCCGCCGTCCGCTGCTTCGGCGCCAACGACGTCCGCGAGGGCGTGGCCATCATGGTGCAGGAGGGGGTCGACGTCTCGATCACCGGCAACTCCACCAACCCCACCCGATTCCAGCATCTGGTCGCCGGCACCTACAAGAAGTGGGCGATTGAGCACAGCCACCCCTACTTCTCGGTGGCCTCCGGCGGCGGCACCGGCCGCACCCTGCACCCCGACAATGTGGCCGCCGGCCCCGCCTCCTACGGCCTGACCGACTCGATGGGCCGGATGCACGGCGACGCCCAGTTCGCCGGCTCCTCCTCCGTCCCCGCCCACGTCGACATGATGGGCTTCATCGGCATGGGCAACAACCCCATGGTCGGCGCGACGGTGGCCTGCGCGGTGGCCTGCGTCTCCGGCAAGTAGGGTTTCGGGACAAGCTGATTTTCGGGACACAACCCGCCCGCCCGGTCGGACGGAATTGGGCGGAATTGGACGGAATCGGACGGAAACCGATTGCGTTTTGAAGTTTTCCACAACAAAAGCCGCAGACCTGAAAAAAGGTCTGCGGCTTTTTCTGTGAGATGTGAGGGTGGACGCTGGCCGTCCGGCCCGGCGGGATAGGTGGACGCTGCGCGGCGGGCGCATGGGAGGCAGGTTGGCCCGGAAGTGGGGATGGACGCAGGCTGTCCGGCCCAGCGGGACGGGCGCGGCGCGGCGGGCGTTGACTCGGAATCTGTGCGCCGGGGGACTGATCTGCGATGTCCGCCGCCCGCCTCAGTTGCCGCCGTCCGGCAGATTGGGGAGACGGAGGTAGAACTCCAGATCGAAGTGCGGCGTGGGGAAGTTCGGCGCGCCGTAGGGGTAGGGGTCGTGTCCGCAGCGGGCGAGGGCGCCGGGCAGCTCGCCGGGGACGAGGATCTCACCGGCGAGGCGGTAGTTGAACTGGTAGAGGGTGCCGTCCTCCTCCGGGCCGCTCAAGGTACAGACATAGGTGGCCTTCTCAGGCGGGATGCCGAGGGGGGCGAGGGTGTCTGTCACCAGGGCCGGCAGGCGGCCTTCGCGGGCGAGGGCGACGAAATGGCGGCAGTCGCCGCATTCGCAGCCCCATTCGTCTGCCTGCCTGTACCACGCTCCCGTCGCCTCGGGGTTTATCGTCACCTTTGCGCCGTACAGCGTCAGAATGTTTTCCACAATTCATCCTCCCGGCCTTTCCGGCCTTGTGTCCTCTTGTCATACCGCCCCGAAAGGCGGTGAGGCTGATGAAGAAGATCACGATTGTGATTGGGTTTTTCAAGTTTGAACTGCGGTTCACACTGAAGAACACCGAGAAAGCAAAAACCGCCACTCAGGCACAGTGACGGTTTTTCTTGAAATAGAAACTCCGGCAATCTGAGGCCAAACGCAAAACCGCTGTCCTGCGGTGTCCTCACCCCTATTTTACCACATCGCCCCCACCCTGTCAAGCAGCCCCGCCGCCCGGAAAACCGGGCGGCGTTTTGCTTCTCTCCCCTTTTCCCCTGTTGGCAGACGGCAGCTCAGTCCTTTTTCCACAGCTGCACCACAGCCCAAAGCAGCGCCGCACCGGCGGCCAGCGTCAGCAGCGTCTTTTTCGACACCGTGATCTCCAGCGAACACTCTTCCAGTTCATACTCCTGTCCGTCCTGCTCAGCCTTGATGTTCACAACTTCCCCTCCTTTCAAATAGACATCTATAAGAACTCTATTATTGTAACATAGAGTCCTTATAGATGTCAATATCTTTACCTCCCGCCAAAAAAATGATATTTTCTAAGATAAGATCATCCTCAGCAGTCATATTAGCAACAAGGAGACACCACCCATGCCCAGCGGAACATACAAGAATCCCCACTATCCCCTGCGCATCCCCGCCGCCACCATGGACAAGCTCAAATACATCGCCGACCGCAACGGCCGCTCGGCCAACAAGGAGATCGAGCAGCTCATCCTGCGCCACATCGAGGCCTGGGAGCAGCAGCACGGCCCCATCACCTTTG
>JAFQKL010000166.1 GCA_017396965.1 Clostridia bacterium | reverse complement strand
CGTTCCAGCAGCTCGAGATTGTCTCTGTAGTGAAAACAAAAGGCAGCGTCCCTTGCCACGGCCACCGTCACCGGCTGACGCGGCGGGGCGGATTGGCGCGGGCGGATTTCGGGTGTCGCCGCCTCCGGCGACGGCCCGAGTGGCGCCGCCTCCTGCGCCAGGGCAAGCAGCGCGTCCAGCGACACGCCCGCCTCAACCCGGTCAGCCAGCCGCTCCAGTCGGAGGCGCAGGTCGGGCAGCTCCTCCGGCGGCACCAGTCCCAGCGGACGGGAGGGCAGGGCCAGCGCCGCGTCGCGCGGCAGACAGCCCAGCGCACGCACCCCCAGCGCCTCCACCTGCGGCCGGATGGCCTCAAAAACCCGCGATGTCATCTGATTAAAAATGACCCCGCGAATTCCGCTGTCCTGCCGCATCCGCAGAAATCCCAGCAGCGAGGCCACCGCCGACAGGCTCTGCCCGCGCGCGTTGACGACCAGCACCGTCGGCGCCCGCAGCACCCGCGCCACGTCCCAGCTCGAGCCGCGCAGCTCCGCGGCGCTCCAGCCGTCGTAATACCCCATCACGCCTTCCACCAGCGCCAGGTCGCAGCCGGCGGCGTGGCAGTCAAAGCTGCGCCGCATCCCCGCCTCGCCTGCCAGAAAAAGGTCAAGGTTTCCGGCGCTGATTCCAAGAACCTCTCGGTGGAACATCGGGTCGACATAATCAGGGCCACACTTGAACGACGTCAACCGCAGCCCCCGCCGTTTTAAGGCCAGCAGCAACCCGCAGGTGAGCAGCGTCTTGCCGCTTCCGCTGGAAGGTGCTGCCACGAGCAGACGCGGTACACTCATCCCTCAGGCCCCCTCTCCGGAATCCGCCAGGAGAGGAGAAACACCGGATTCTGCGCGGTCATCAGGTGCAGCCCCCCCACCGGCCGCCCCCGCGAAACACTGATCTGCGCCATCTCAACCTCCTCCATGCCCGCGGTACTCAGCCAGCCGACGGCGGCGGCAAAGTTCTCCGCCGTCACCGCCGTAAAGGCCACTCTCGCCCCCGGCGCTCGCTGGGTTACAGAGTTGAATATGTCAACCAATTCCCCACCGCTGCCGCCGACAAAAACACGGTCCGGCACCGGCAGCTCCGCCAGCTTTTCCGGCGCCCGCCCCGTCACAACCTCGACGTTGCTCACCCCCAAATGCCGCTTATTGCGCTCAATCAGCTCGCACGCCACCGGCAGACATTCCACCGCGTAAACCACGCCGTCTTCCGCCAGCTCTGCCATCTCCAAGGCGACAGAGCCGGTGCCGGCGCCGATGTCCCAGCAGACGGAATCCCGCTGCACCTGCAAGCGCGCAAGGATCGCGGCACGCACCTCGGCCTTGGTCATCGGCACCTCATCGCGAAGAAATTTTTCATCTTTCCATCCTGGGGTTCGCTGCTCCGGCCGAGGATTTTGAAGGAACAGCAACGAAAGACTGTCAAAACTTTTATCCATAAGGTCCGAAGGATGCCCAGACGTGATCCGCTCCCCTTCCATCGAAAGCCGCTCCCCCACCGTCACCCTGACGTGATCGAATCCGTACTCTGTCAAGGTTGACAGAATTCTTTTCACGCTTCCCTCTCCACCTGAAAGGAGAAACACCTTTTTATTCCGTCTCACCTTGCTGATAAAGTTGCAGTTTCTTCCATGTGAACTGGCCAGCACAGCCCCGTCCCAGCTCTCACCGATACGGCTGCAGAGGGTGGAAACCGAGGAGATTCCGGGAATGATTTCCGGCTCAAATTGCTCCAGCTTTGTGAGCAGCGTCTTTGCGCCACTGAAAAAACCTGTGTCTCCAGAGAGGACAACGGCGATCTGTTCCGCCGCATCCTGCCCGATTCGATCCGCGATCTTCTCCGCCTCTATCGCGGCGAAGACGCGCTGCCCGGGCTGCCGAAACTGCTCCACCAGACGCGCAGATCCGATCAGCAGCTCCGCCTCCTGCAATCGCTGCTGTCCCCGGATCGACAAGAGCAGAGGATCTCCCGGTCCCGCCCCAATCAGGGAAATTTTCTTTCTTTGCACGCTCTTGCAATCCACATTTTTCCTTCCAAACAGGGCATCCAACCGCCTGAAACACTGCTCCGGCGTCAACACTTCCCGCCCCTGTTCCTCCTCCGCCGGACGGCGGATGACAACCGTTTCAATGCCCAGCCTCCGCGCCGCGGCCAGCTTCTCGGGAAAACCACCGGCCGCTCCGGTGTCCTTGGTCACAAGACATCTTGCCTCCACCGAGCGCAGCATCGCAACGTTCATCTCCTCGGAAAACGGCCCCTGCATACAGAGCAGATGTCTTCCTGAAAAACCCAACTGAACCGCCGCCGCAACCGCCTCCGGCATGGGCAGGATCCTGGCAAAAACACGACTTTGCCAGTCCCGCACCCTGCGGTATTTCTCAAGCTCCTTGCTGCCGACAGTAAGTAAGATATTCCCATCTATCTGGTTTACATAAGTAATCGCAGCGTCGGTATTCCCCACCATCGTGCAGCCATCCTCCACCATCGACTGCCGCCCCACACGCAGGCAGGTCAGCCCCAGCGCGTCGCAGGCTGTGGCGATGTTGTCCGAGGCCTGATCGGCGTAAGGATGGGTGGCGTCCACCACCAGTGCCGGCGCGGTTCGGCGGAGGAAGTCCTTCATCTGTGCCGCATCCATTCGGCCCGTGTGAACGGTCATGTTGTCACTTTCAGGCAGCCGTTCCGCCCCGTATTCCGTGGCAACACAGACATGAAATGTCCCCGGCAAGCGGACACAGTACTCCGCCAGCTGCCGCCCTTCTGTTGTACCGGCAAACAGGACAACACTAGTCAATCTGATACCCCCTCACCGTCACCATTTGACCGCGGATCACCCGGGTCTGGCTGTTGCCGACAAAGACGGTGGACAGCATATCGACCTCCGTCTCCCGCAGCTCGGCCAGCGTCAGCAGGCGCTTGCTCTCCCCCTCGCGGCCAATGTTGCGCACGATGCCGCACACCGTTTCCGGCGGTTTGTGGCGCAGCATCAGGTCACAGGCGCGGCGCAGATGGTCGGTTCGCGTCCGGCTGCCGGGGTTGTAGAGGCAGATGACATAATCCCCCTGCGCCGCCGCCAGCAGGCGCCGTTCGATGATCTCCCACGGCGTCAGCAGATCGCTGAGACTGACCACGGCAAAGTCCCCGGTCAGGGGCGATCCAAGCAGCGCCGCACCGCTGACAGCTGCCGTGACACCCGGCACGACATCTACCTCGACTCCTGTCTTGTCCTCTAAAAGCTGCATGATCAGCGAGGCCATGCCGTAAATCCCGCCGTCACCGCTGCAGACCACGGCCACCCTTCTGCCCGCTTCCGCCTCCGCCACCGCTGCGCGGCAACGCTCCACCTCACGACGCATGGCGGAGGTGAGATAGATTTTATCAGGGAACTGTGGGCGAATTAAGTCGACATAAACATCATAGCCGACAATGACGTCCGCTTCCTCAAGGGCGCGGATCGCCTCCAGCGTCATCCCGTCCGAACGGCCGGGACCGATGCCGACGATGCGGATTTCAGACAAAGGAAACCCCCTCCTCCCAGCGGGCCAGCGCCACCGTCACGCCGTCGCGAGCCTGCCGCCCCAGCACCAACGGCCCACCGGCCGCCCGCACCGCAGCGCGCTCACAGACGCAGTCGACGCCGGTCTGCTGTTTTACAAATTCTGAGAATGAAAACTCCCCCGCCAACGCGTTCAGCTCCGCCGCTGACCATGAGTAAAACGGCAGTCCTTGTGCTTGACAGAAAGACAGAAGCCCCAGCTCATCTTTCTTTAATTCGATGCTGGAAACGCAGCAGAGCTGCTCCATGTGAAACCCATTTTCCTCCAGAACCGTCTCGACCACCCGGTCGATCTGCCGTTTTGAAACCCCGCGCCGGCAGCCGATGCCCAGCGCCAGGCGTCGGGGGATTAAGGTGAGGGTGCGGGGGAACGGCCGCCATGTGCGCCGCTCGGTCACGGCGACGCCGAGCTCGCCGCTCTCCGACAGCTCAGCGGGCCGTCGGCCTGTGACCGGCAGCTCGCTGGCAAATCCGACCCTTTTGCCGTCCAGCAGCGCGGCCGAAATCTCTTTGGCAAGTCCCATGTCGGTGATCGCGAGATGGTTATCTTTGGCAAAGAGGTCGACGGCAAAGAGGCCGGCGCCGTCGGTCGCGGTGGTGATGACGGGCACCGCGCCGGTCTGTGCAGCCAGCTCCTCCGCCAGCCGATTGGCGCCGCCAAGGTGGCCGGAGAGCAGGGAGACGGCGAACCGCCCGCCCTCGTCCAGCACCACAACCGCCGGATCTGTCCGCTTGTCGCGCACATAAGGGGCGATGGCCCGCACGGCAATCCCCACGGCCCCGACGAAGACAATCTGCTTCGTCCGGGCAAAAGCGTCCTCTGTCCACGGACGGATTCCATCCGTCAGCGGCCGACAGTCCGGATCAAAGCAGTACTTTCCCGGGGAAAACCGCTGCACCGGCGTCCGCCAGTGAGAGGCAATTTCAGCGGCCAGCCGGCTTCCGCGTGCCGTGAACGACACGATCCAAAGGCTCATGTCTCGCCCTCCGGGGCGGCGGACGCCGGTCGGTAGCCCGTCTCAAAGGTGGGGTCGTAGAGCTTGGAACGCTGATATCCGCTCTGCCGAACCGCTTCACCGACGAGGATGAGGGCGGTCTTTGTGATGTTGTGCTGTACGGCTGTCTCGGGCAACGTGTCCACTGTACAGAGACAGGTCTGCTCATCCGGCCAGCTGGCGCGGCAGACGATGGCGGCGGGCGTGTCGGGCGGATAGCCGCCCTCGATGAGCTCGGCGCGCAGGGCGGGCAGCAGGCCGGCGCTGAGGAAGAGGATCATTGTCGTGCCATGCGCGGCAAAGGCGCGGACACTTTCGCGCTCCGGCACCGGCGTGCGCCCGGCCATGCGGGTGAGGATGACACTTTGCGAGACGCCCGGGAGGGTGTACTCCATTTTCAGCGCCGCCGCCGCCCCGCAAAAGGAGCTGACGCCGGGGCAGACCTCATAGGAAATCTCAAGTTTTTCCAGCACATCCATCTGTTCGCGGATGGCGCCGTAGATGCTGGGGTCGCCGGTGTGCAGCCGCACAACCAGCTTGCCCTCGGCGGCGGCGCGGCGCATCACCGCGACCACCTGCTCGAGGGTCATGCGGGCGCTGTCGTGCAGTGCGCACCCCTCTTTTTTCCAGTTGAGCAGCGCCGGATTGACCAGCGAACCGGCGTAGATGATGACGTCGGCAGCTTCGATGAGCTGCTTGCCGCGCAGGGTGATGAGGTCGACGGCGCCGGGGCCGGCTCCCACAAAATGGATCATTTTCTTCCCTCCGATCGCTCCCGAAGCCAGTCCCCGGCGGGGCCGGTGGCGGCCAGGAGGCCGTGTTGCTTGGTGAACAGCAGTGCGCCGCAGCGGGGGGCTGACGTGCTATAAGCTGCAAGTGAGAGGCGGCGGACGAGCTGCATCTGGATGCGGTTTCCAACTTCCTGCATCGTTTGGAGCAGGATGTTTGACGCTTTTAAAAGGTCAATCATCGCGTCAGTCGTGGCACAATCAAGCAGACTGCGGGCGAGATTGGCGTCCGCGCCGGCGCGGAGGGCGCAGGCGGCCATGATCTCGGAGCGACCGTCGGCCACGCGGGAGTGGGTGTTCATGATGCCGCCGGCGAGCTTGATCAGCTTGCCGAGATGGCCGGTGAGCAGCACCTCGGCGAAGCCCAGCTCGGCGGCGAGGTCGAGGGCGACGCCGACGTAGTTGCCGCATTTGACAGCCTCGTCGCGGCCGGTCTGCTGCCGGAGAAAGTCGGCGCCGTAATTGCCGGGGACCAGCAGCAGGCGGGTGGCGCCGGTTTCCTTTTTCTGGCGCATCTCCAGACGCAAACTCTCCACCAGCGCCGCCTGGCTCATCGGCTCGACGATGCCGCTTGTCCCCAGCACCGACAGACCGCCGACAATGCCAAGTTTTGGGTTGAAGGTGCGTTCCGCCACCGCCTCGCCGCCGGGGATGGCGATGATCACGTCCGCTCCACACGGACAATCCGCTCGTTCCAGTTCCTCAATTAGCTCGCGCTCTATCATCTGCCGCGGCACAGGATTGATGGCGGCGGCGCCTACCGGGAGCGCGAGGCCGGGCAGGGTGACGCGGCCGACCCCGGCGCCGCCGTCGATGGAAATGCGACGGTCGCGGCGGTCGTTGCGGAGGGTGACGGCGGCCTCGATGCGCAGGCCGTTGGTGATGTCAGGGTCGTCGCCGGCGTCTTTCCGCACGGCGCAGGTGACGGTGTCGCCTTCGCGGCGGGTCTCCTCGACCGGCAGGCGGAGGCGGATTCCCTTGGGGGTTTGTATCTCTACTGTAGACACATCTGTCCCCGTCAACAGTGTTCTCAGCGCGGCGAGGGCGGCGGCGGCGGCGCAGGT
>JAFQKL010000165.1 GCA_017396965.1 Clostridia bacterium | reverse complement strand
GGCTGCGGGACAGAGCCTGCTCAAGAATGCCGGGGTCAAATCCACACTCGAGATAACCTTCGAGGATAGTGTAATAGTATCCCTGCGACGGCTTCCCGGCCGCAAGTCCCGGGGTCATGATGTAGGCCATCGGTGAAACGGTTTCGCCGTCGAGCTTTACTTCCAGCTGCTCTTTTTTGTACAGCACGGGGAAACCTTCATACACGTCCAGCGCAGCTTCATCCGATTTACTGATCTCCCAGAGCAGAATCGGGACGCTGTCCCCCAGAGACGGCTCCACCGTGGCAACGGCTCCTGTGCTGCCGCGGAAGACGAGGGTGTGGTCGTGTAATGTCGCCGTCCCGACAATAGTGGCATCGGGACAGCGGCGGGACATCTGCGCGGTGTTGAGATTGCTGCCGTAAGCAGCGTACAGCTTCTTCATGGTTTTTGCACTCCTTTACATTGTCATGGACATGGACAAGCCGGAGGGGCGTTGCTGCGTCTCCGGCCGGTTGGGTGATTCTTCGTGTTCGGGTTGGGCTAGCTGCTCGGTTGATTGCAGGTGTTGCTCCGCCGCCTCGCGCTCCTTCTGTTCCCGCAGCGCAGCACGGCGTTCTTTTTGTCGCTCCGCCTGCGCCGGGTCCTTCCAGGCGATGTTACCTTCGAGGTGGTTGAGCAGGTGGTGACGTGCTGTCTTGAACTCGTCGCCGATCATCCCCAACCGCAGCAGCCAGACGCGGAAGGTGTACTTCTCGTTGTCCGAGACGGTCTTTTTGAAAGATGCTGACCGCTGGTTGTGCGCTTGTGCCGTGATGGCGAGGCAGAATTGGAGGTATGCCTTGATGACACCGGCGTGCAGGGTTGCGTTGAAAGCACGGAATTCAATCGTCCCTTTTTGGAAGACGCTGTGCAGGTTGAGACAGCGGTAGCGGCTGGAGTGGTAGTGCATGGCGCTGCCGTCGTCGCCGCGGTACCAGAGTTGTTTGAGTGATTCGAGTGTCGTAGGCTTGTGGCGGTTGAGTTCACGGAGGAAGTCAGGGTCGATCTTCTTGCAATAGGTGACTTCCCGGTCGCGGTGGACCTGCAGGGCGCGGTAGATCATATCCTCCTTGGCGGCCATGATGTTGACGAGGTTGCGCAGCTGCGGGGCGGTGAAGGGGGCGGCGTCGATGTGGATGTGGATGCCGCAGGAGCTGTTGACGAAGGCGCCGGACTGGCGGAGGTGTCGCACCAGCTCCTGCAGATTTTCGATGTCCTCGTAGCGGCAGATGGGGCTGACCAGTTCCACGGAGTATTGGTTGTTTGTGGCGACGGTTCGGCCGTTCAGCTTTCGTTGGCAGGTGATGCTTCCGTCCCGGACCACCTTCCAGAGTCTGCCCTGCTCGTCCCGGACGGAGAAGGTTCCATACGAGCCGCCTTCGTCGTGAAGCGGATTGCCGAAGAACTCGGACATCACCTGCGCGGCGCGGTTGCGGGTAATGCCGGTCATCTCGATCTCGATGCCGAAGCGTTGTTCGCGGAGGTCCATTGGCTCACCTCATTTGCTGGGGGGCGGAGGAGGCCGGGTGCGGGGGGACGTGTTCCGGGCACAGGCAGATGCTGTTGACGGCAGTGTCCAGCAGATCGATGATGTGCTGGCGGCGCCAGTCGTCCAGCAGTCCGTGGTGGCGGGCGGTGTGGAGCTGTTCCAGCTTGTTCAGGACGGTTTGGCGGTGGCGTTTGGCGGAGGGTGGGTCGATAGATGCGGCGTGGAGGAATCTTTCGAGCAGCTCGTCACAGTAAGCGACGTCTTCTTCTGTGTAAGGGGAGGTGTAGGGGTTGGCGTAGGGGCAGCCATCCAGGCAGGCACGGAGGTCGGGTTCCAGTGTGGGGCGCTGTTCCGGTTCGGCGGAGATGTACTTCTTCATGAGGGCGAGGAGGTCGGCTTCGCGGTTTGGTTTGTAGTGGAGGGGGCTGAGGAGGTCGGCGATGATGAGGGCTTTTTTGTCGCGGAGGTGGGTGAGGAGGTGGGTCATGTGGTTGCTCCTTTCCTTCGTTTTTCTTTGCTCGTTCTTTCTTCAATATTGGATGTACGGGATTTCCAGCCAGTGGGTCCAGCCGCGGCCGGTGAGGTTTGTTTTCACGACACCTTGCCGGGTGCCCATGGCCTCGATCACCTCACCGTCTCCGATGTAGACACCGATGTGCCCGTCCATCCAGACGGCAAGGCCGGGGAGGTTGGGGATCGTCTCGATCGGGCCGGAGACGGTGGCAGCGCGGAACATCTGG
Source organism: Clostridia bacterium (assembly GCA_017396965.1). Classification (GTDB taxonomy): domain Bacteria; phylum Bacillota; class Clostridia; order Oscillospirales; family Feifaniaceae; genus Galloscillospira. Next base: position 183 of record JAFQKL010000165.1, on the reverse strand, counting down.
TTTGCGCCGATGTCCGGCATTCCATTGGCGGCGTAGTCGAGGGTGAGCGTGTCGGGGTTGCACCAGGCGTAGCCTTTGATGAGTCCGACGCAGTCGGTGGTGCGGCGGTTCAGCCAGTGGGCGCGGATGAAAGCCTCGTGTTGGCCGACACCCTCCGGGTATTGCTCCAGCTTGTAGCTCAGG